>NZ_SMTB01000090.1:0-10245 GCF_006864105.1 Acinetobacter sp. RF14B
AGTCATTACAACCCGAACCAGGCACCCAACCACGGCACACCAAGCACCGGTCATTTAGGTGATTTGCCTGCCTTGAAAGTCAGCACCGATGGTACGGCACGAGTCACACTTCTGGCCCCACGTGTTAAATTAGCCGATATTAAAGGCCGTGCTTTAATGATACATGCAGGCGGCGACAACTATTCAGATCATCCATTGCCATTGGGCGGCGGCGGTGAGCGGATCGCTTGTGGGGTGATCTAAGCATTTATTGATATATAAAAAAACGGGCATTTTGCCCGTTTTTTTATATCAGTCTTGATTTAAAAATGAGTGTTTCAAAACCATTGAACGCTTAATAACCCAGTAAATCACTAGGGTATAAGCCTCTAAAATAACTCTTTTATTTATAAAATTTCTTTTGATTCAATCCGCAGTTTGGGTACACTCAAGCTTGATTGAACTCAATGGTGAATGTAGGTGAATATTAAAACTTTACGTCTGGTAGGCTTGGTAGAAGGTATTTCATTTCTGCTGCTATTATTTGTGGCGATGCCGGTCAAGTACATGCTGGGAAACCCGATTCTGGTGAAATATGTCGGTATGGGTCATGGCGTATTGTTTGTGCTGTTTCTTGTGGTGTTATTTGCAGTCTGTGAAAAACAGAAATGGTCACTCAGCATGTTTATTATGGGCTTAATTGCATCAATCCTGCCTTTTGGGCCCTTTATTTTTGATATGAAATTGAAAAAACTAGAACAGCCCAGTGCTGAAGAGGCCTGATCACTTCCGGTTCTCGCTGCTCTCAAAATATTTAGAACCGAGGAAGTTAATCATCCTCTCCTCCCTTAGGGAGAGAGTTTGCCCAATAATATTGCTCATTTCTTCACGAAGGCAAGGACTGTTTAGAGGGGGTCTAAAATATAGAAAACCTCTCAAAAGTTAAAACTCTCCACTCGCCTTTCTTTCCAGCATCAGCTGCTTGAGTTGCAGGCGTGGCCAGGTGAACCAAAGGGCGATTAAAATAAATGAAACACCGCAGTAAGCCCAAAGCTCATAGGCTTCATACGCTATGCGGACGGCTTCAATCACAATAAAGAAGCTCAGCATCAACAAGATAGACACTGTTGCTGCAACAGTACCTTTAGATACTTCAGAGGACATCAGGGCAAAGCGGTACAGTACCGAGAAACTAACACCTTCCCCTAGACTGATACAGGTAGTACCAATAAGCAGACAATGCAGAAAATAATCCGGAATCAGCAAGCCAACTAAAAGTAAAATTGTTCCCAATAACATCAGGGGCACACCAAGCAACACCGTCTGGCCGAGCGGCATTTTATCAATCACTTTCAGCAGAATTATATTTCCTAGAATTAACCCTCCTAAAACCGGGAACTGCGCCAGACCATATTGAAGACTGCTCAAGCCCAATTGCTCAACCAGAATGACGGGAGATAAGGCAATCCATAACATCAATGGCATGCTAACCAGCGGCAATGCCATGGTCATAATTACAAAGCGCTTATTTTTCAAGACCTGTTTAAAATTGTCCACAATATAGCTGATGGGCTGTTTGGGAATACTGATTTTAGGATTTGGCATTTTGGCCTTGAGTCCAAACCAGCTTAAAAGTGCCACAAAAGCAATCCCGATAAAACCCCAATGCCATGAGATATGATCAATCATAAAAGCGCCAATCACAGGTCCCAGAAGCGGGGCCAGCAAGGAAACATTGGCCATGAGTGCCATGACTTTAATTGCATCGCGTTCTTCAAAGTTTTCCTGAATGGCGGCATAACCGACAGCAGAAATAAAGGACAGGCCAAAACCCTGTAAAAAACGCAGAAAAAGGAAGCTCTGAATATTGGGTGCAAGTAAAATCGCCAAACAGCAGATGACAAAAAAGACCACTCCACCCAGCAGCACTTTTTTACGTCCCCATCGGTCTGATAATGGCCCTAAAATGGCTGCGACACATGCGCCGCCCAATAAAAAAAAGGACATCGACGATGGTGCCCATGAACTGCTGACACCAAAGTCACGGGTGATGGCCAGCATAGCCGGCTGGATCAGGTCATTACAGATATAGACCGAGAATTCAAACAAGACCAGTGCCAGTGGAAACATGAGTGTGGCGCGAGTCAGTTTTTGAGTGGGCGTGTTTTGCATAGGAGAGTTAATGCTCATCATCCTGAATCCACCCTTTTGAATTGAATTTAATCGGGCAAAATACAGATTGAATTTAATTAGATTATGCGCATTTTAGCAGAGTTCATGTGCAAATCCGTGCTGATCATGTTGGGGTTTTCAGGATTTTTTCATCTTCTGAAATAGCAAGATAACGAATAAAATTTCTTGTCTTTATCTCATTATAAGACTCTAATATTTCATCATAAGGATGAAAGCCACCCCGACCAGTACACATATACAGCAGCATGGTCTCACCTGATTGTGCTGAGAGCTGTATGGTTTCACCTTGTTTTAAAAAGACTTTATAAACTGGTATAGGCGTATGTGTCTGAGCCGAGCCTTCGGCTTATTGATACTGCCCTGCAATCACAAAGCCTGCATCATTTGGCAGTCATACTTTGGAAATCGGTGCATCGCGTAGATTTTAATAATGTGGTGGATTCATTTTGTCCTTGGCAGGCAAATTGATCCAGAGTGGTAGCATGTCAAAACGTCCGCCGCAGTCTGAACGGTCTTTGCTAAATACTCCTTTATGTCTAATGCCTGATGCTGCCGTCATCCACTGCACATCGCCTGCGGAAATGATGCCACCACTGCCACTTAAGTCGCGGTGTTCAACTTCATCTGCAAACATCAGGGTGACAGTTTCAAAACCACGAGGTGGATGGGCGCTAACGTCGTTCTGTAAATGACTGGCTTTGAGGTTGGCCGACCCTACGTGGTCGAGCAGTAAAAATGGCGATACGGTATTGCCCAGTTCGTAGAGGGAAAACACAGAAAGGACGGGCGAGAAACTGCCGACTGAAAGGCGAGTATCATCACGATGGATGAATGCGAGGATTTTCAGTTTGTTTTGCTTAATTGTTTTAGATAGTGAGAGTAGCCTCATGACTGAAGTGCTTGGAAAGGCACAATGAGTTTGTGAGTTACAGATAATCACCCAAAAGCAAAAAGCGCATCATCCAAATACGCTTTTCAGCACAAGCTGCTTAAAGAGCAAATAAAATTATGGACAAACTGCCTTCTGGAAAGTCTTGGTATTGGCTCCCCGCATACAGCGATATAACTTTTCAGCCTTGTGCATTTTCCAGTTTTTCTCTTCTTTTTTGAAATGATAAATCGTTTGAATGGATTTGACCGAATCATCCATTAATCCGGTTTCTGTTACCTTCACCTGTCCCACAGTCGGTGCTTCGCTTTTATTAAAAAACTGCCGGATTTCTACGGTTGCCAGTTCATCGCGTAAATCAGGCCGCATCTTCAGTACCTGATCCAGAGGGGTATCTGAAGAGGACTGCACTTTTGCAATCACCTGCTGTGTGGTGGCGCACCCTGACATTATCATTGTCAGGCCTAAAACTGTAAGTGTTAATAACTGTAACATACTGTTTAACCCCATGTTTATCTTTATTATTCACGAATCATCATGCAGCGCTTTTTAGCTTAAAACTATTTAAACTATGTAACTGCTCTGGTACGGGCATAAAAAAACGCACCTTTCGATGCGCTTTTTTCATTTCAAACCGCTTTAAAGGTCGAAAAGCTTGCCCGGGTTCATAATGCCTTTCGGATCAAATACTTTTTTCAGGGCTTTCATATATTCAATTTCTTCGGCTGAACGTGAGTACTCAAGATAAGGTTTCTTGGTCATACCCACACCGTGTTCTGCAGAAATTGAGCCGTCATATTTTTTCACGGTATCAAAGACATACTTGTTCACCACCTGACATTTGGTAAAGAATTCATCTTTGCTTAAGTGTTCAGGTTTCAGGATGTTCAGGTGCAGGTTACCATCACCGATATGACCAAACCAGCAGACTTCGAAGTCAGGATAATTTTCTGCCACAATCGCATCAATTTCTTTAATAAATGCTGGAACATGCGTAATGAGAACAGAAATATCATTTTTGTATGGTGTAAATGGGGCAATGGATTCAGAAATATCTTCACGCAGACGCCATAAGCTTTCTACCTGTTCCAGACTTTGGCTCAGCACACCGTCAAGTACCCAGCCCTGTTCCATGCAATGCTCAAAAATTTCCATCGCCTTGTCCATGATCGGTTCAAACGGCGCTTCAAACTCGAGCAGAACATAAAATGGACATTCGGTTTCAAAAGGACGCTGCACATGACCATTGGCCAAGACTTTCTGCATTGCCAGCTCACCAAAGAACTCAAATGCTGTTAAATCAATTTTCGCCTGGAAGGCATGCAATAACGGCATGATTGCGTCAAAATCAGGTACACCCACTACCATCACTTGCAGGTCTTGCGGTTGACGTTCAAGCTTGATTTCTGCTTCAGTCACCAGACCCAACGTACCCTCACCACCGATGAATAAGTGTTGTAGTGCATAGCCTGTTGCGTTTTTGATCATGCCTTTGTTCAGACGCAGTATATCCCCTTTACCGGTCACCACCGTCAGGCCAAGTATCCAGTTACGGGTCATGCCATATTTAATGACTTTAATCCCGCCAGCATTGGTGCCGATGTTGCCGCCAATTTGGGAGGAACCCGCAGATGCAAAATCTACCGGGTAATACATCCCCTGCTCTTCCGCATAATTTTGTAACTGCTCAGTCACCACACCAGACTGTACACGAACCATACGGTCTGCCGGGAAAAACTCCAGAATCTGGTTCATCTTGTCCATGCTCACCACGATTTCACCGTTAGCAGCGACTGCACCTGCGGACAGACCAGTACGGCCTCCTGATGGAGTGACAGCCACATTAAACTGATTGGCCAGCTTAACAATTGCCTGAACCTGTTCGGTGCTCGATGGGAACACGATGACCGACGGGTTTGGATCAAAGTGCTTGGTATGATCGCGACCCCAATTCTGGAGGCTATCCGTATCGGTTTTAATACGGTTTTCACCCACAATTGCAGTCAATTGGGTCAATAACTCAGGGGTTAAAGCGACTGGAGCATTCATCGTTTGCAGACCTAGCATGAATTAAACAAAAGAGACTTCGCCGGTTTATTTGCACATTTTTCAGACATAAAGACCTGTATGCAAATCAGGCAGAATATGCCGATTAAAGCATCAAAGAGAGGCGCGTTAACAGCACGGGGCAATATTATAAGCTATTTTTAGGGCTTTCCCTTAAAAAATGCTAATTTTGATAATATAGCTTTGAAAACGCTGGTTTAATTCAACCATTTTTATCATTTGTGCATCATCACTTGCGAAAATAGCTGCGATTGCCGTCATCAAGGAAATGTATAACCACCCCATTCCTGTGCTATTATACCGCGACTAAATTTGGCCTTTGTAGCGGAGCCGTAATGAGCCAACATCTATCTCTACCTAAAGATAAAATCCGTTTCTTGTTGTTAGAAGGCGTTCACCAAAACGCGATCGACACTTTAAATGCTGCTGGATATACCAACATTGACTATCGTAAAACTGCGCTTGAGGGTGAAGCGCTGAAAGAAGCGATTAAAGATGCACACTTTATTGGTATCCGTTCCCGTACTCAGCTGACTGAAGAAGTTTTTGAAGCTGCGAACAAGTTAATCGCAGTGGGCTGTTTCTGTATCGGTACCAACCAGGTGAATCTGGATGCAGCAATGCGTCGCGGTATTCCAGTGTTTAACGCACCATATTCAAATACTCGTTCAGTAGCTGAACTTGTACTTGCTGAAGCCATTCTCCTGCTTCGCCGTGTACCTGAAAAATCAACAGATACACATGCAGGCGGCTGGAACAAATCTGCTGTAGGTTCGTTCGAAACGCGTGGTAAGACTTTAGGTATCGTAGGTTACGGTTCAATCGGTTCACAACTTTCTGTTCTGGCTGAAAGCCTGGGTATGAAAGTAATTTACTTCGATACAGTGACAAAATTACCATTGGGTAATGCACGTCAGGTCGGCTCACTAAATGAATTGCTTGCCAATGCTGATGTCGTCTCTCTGCACGTGCCAGATGTTCCGTCTACACGTAACTTCATGACCAAAGAACAGTTCGCGCAAATGAAAGAAGGTTCAATCTTCATCAACGCGGCACGTGGTACCTGTGTCGTGATTGAAGACCTGGCCGATGCACTGAAATCAGGCCATCTTGCTGGTGCTGCGGTTGACGTATTCCCGAAAGAGCCTAAAGCCAACGGTGAAGAATTTGTTTCTCCGCTACGTAACATTCCAAACGTCATCCTGACCCCTCACGTGGGTGGTTCGACCATGGAAGCACAAGCAAACATCGGTCTGGAAGTGGCTGAGAAATTTGTCGCTTATTCAGATAAGGGTATGACACTTTCTGCGGTGAACTTCCCTGAAATTGCATTGCCACTGACTGAAGGTAAGCACCGTCTGCTGCATATCCACAAAAACATTCCGGGCGTTCTGTCTAAGATTAACAACCTGTTTGCTGAACATGGCATCAACATCTCTGGTCAGTCTTTAATGACCAAAGGTGATGTCGGTTATCTGGTCATGGACGTAGATGCGACTGCTTCTAAAGAAGCCCTGGATACACTGAATGAAGTTGAAGGTACAATCCGCGTTCGCGTATTGTTCTAATTCAGCTTGCCAGAAAACCACAGTCTTTAGGCTGTGGTTTTTTATTTTTGAAGGTTTTAAATTTCAAACCTGATCCGGCTAATGCTGCTCCTACCCTCTTTCCAGCCTCGAAACCAATTGAGTCATGCCCAGTTTTAAAATTGCGCCCTTCGTACAAGCACCGCTGATTTTACTGATCGCGATGATCAGCATGCAAAGCAGTGGCTCCTTTGCCAAATATCTGTTCGGTCAATTTCCAATCCTGACCGTTTCAGCCATGCGCCTGCTATTAGGCGCCTTGATTCTGGCACTGATTTTTAAAATCTGGCAGATCAGTTTCAAACAGGTAAAATGGGCGGCTATTCTCAGCTATGGCTTAGCCCTGGCAGGAATGAACATGCTGTTTTATCTGGCCATTGACCGCCTGCCACTCGGTATTGCGGTGTCTTTTGAATTTATTGGCCCTCTAAGTGTGGCGCTGTTTTATGCCCGGCAGAAAGCCGACTTTATCTGGGTCGGTCTGGCAGTGGTAGGGCTGATCTTACTCTTTCCTTTTCATCAAGCCGCCGAGCCACTCGATCCACTGGGAATTATTTTGGCTCTGGGCGCAGGTGCCTGCTGGGCTGTCTATATTGTTGCCGGACAAAAACCGTCGGGGGTGTCGGGCAATCATACCGTCTGCTTGGGCATGTTCGTCGCAATGCTGCTGGTGATGCCGATTGCCCTGTTTGCAGGCATGCCCACACAGGTTTTTGAACCTGGAAATCTTTTATATTTCATTATATTAGCTGTGCTGGCCAGTGTTTTACCTTTTAGCCTGGAAATGATTGCCCTGCGTAATATAACTGCCCTCAGCTTTGGGACTTTAATGAGTCTGGAACCTGCCATTGCTGCCCTGTCTGGTTTTGTATTTCTAGGTGAAAGCTTATTGTGGAACCAGTGGCTGGCCCTTGCCACCATTATCACGGCCTCAATTGGCTGCACCCTTACCACACAAAGACGCAAACAGCGTGCTGCTTAATTTGGACTTATTTTTTGAAATTATTTATCAGTTATTTTTTAAACTTTTAAAAGTATTGTGCATACTTAAATCAAACTAAAAATCACTTAAGTATAAAAATATAGTTTTATCAAAGATTGACTATAAATACCTTAGACTAAAACCAGCGATGTATTTTTAAATTCAAAACTTAGAACCTGCTATTTGACACTTTGAATTTAAAAATTTTTGACAATCATCTTTTGTGGAAAATTTGAATTCATGTGCTCTCTATCTACAGTATCTGCACATAAAATATTCTTCTGCTCTACGCATTACAAACAGCCCGCTTTGCTATAATTTCATTTTCCCCTATTGATTGATTATGCCTTTTTGGCATAAGTAGCACCTGCATGCCAAACACTCAACTCCTTGCGGTGGTGTACATGGTTTTATCCATGACTTCCTACCAGATCAGTGCTTCCTTCGCCAAGCAGCTATTTATGGTGCTTGATCCCATCACTGTGACCATTTTAAGGTTATGTTTCGCGGCAGTTATTGTCTGTGTCATGTTCCGCTCCTGGAACATTATTCGACGCTTACGCTTCTTGAAATGGCGGGATCTGCTCTACTATAGCGCAGCTTTGGGCGTGATGAATATTCTGTTTTATTTATCGCTAGGCCGCCTGCCACAAGGTATCGCGGTAGGGCTGGAATTTATCGGTCCGCTGGGCCTGGCACTGATTTCAATTCAGCATCGCAAAGATTATGCCTGGGTCTTGTTGGCAATTTTAGGGATCATCCTGATGGTGCCTTGGGGGCAGGCTCATAGCAGTAATTTCGACCTGATTGGCGCGGCCTGTGCGCTGGGTGCAGGTCTGTGCTGGGCCTTGTATATCTATTTTGGACAACGTGTCGTACAGCAGAATATCGGCATGCATGCGCTGACGATTGCTATTACACTTTCCGCGTTCTGTTTATTACCCATTGGTTTATATAACAATGCTCCAGCCCTGATAGAGACCCAGTACTGGGGAAAAGCCTTGGCGATTGCCCTACTGGCCACTGCTATTCCTTATGCCCTGGATTTAAAAGCCCTGCAATACCTGAACAAAACCACCTATGGTACGCTCTCCAGTCTGTCTCCGGCCTTGGCTGCACTGGCCGGGTTTCTACTGCTGGGTGAAAAAATCACTCTGCTTCAAACCGTGGCACTGTTCTGTATTATGCTGGCTTCAGTCGGGGTAACCTTAAGTGAAACGCGTAAAAAATATAAAACCCCAAAAATCAACAAGCTGAATTAACTGATTCAAAGATGGTTATCCAGCCATGGTGTGGTGTGATGTAATTTTAAATGCAAAGATTAGCTTTGGACCAGCGTATCTTTGTTCATGTCTTTATAATGCTGGTATTCCCGCTGATATTGTTCAGCCAAAGCCGTCTTTTGTTGCTCATCCAAAATTTTACCAGCCTGCTGAAAGAAACCGTGTTCTTCCTCTTTTAAATGGTGATGTACCTTTTCAGACAGTTTTTTTGCCAGCGCAATCCACCCAGGATTACTGAGTTCCATCGCCGTCAGTTCTTCGACCATTTCATCCATTTCATGGTGTTCTGCCAGAGCATGACGGGTGATACTCAGACCGGAATCCGTCATCATCAATGGAATATAGAAATAGCGGTCTTCCGCCGTCTCATGGGCAAACAGTTCATTTTTGAGTTGCTTGAACAATTCACGGCGTTCAGGTGAATCCCCGGAAGTCTGTAATAATTTTTCTGCCAGCTCGCGCTGAATCTGGTGGCTTTCTCTTAAAGCTTCAAAAATCGTCTGCATCATGACTCCTGTTTCATTTTTTGTTCTTCATGCTGCTGATTCTAGAGAGTTTTTAAGAGTTAATCTGGCATAGTTTGTACAGCTGTTGCTATAAAAAGGTTAATATCGAGAATGGTTTACATCTAGTTTCAAGCCCGGAACAGCTGATAGCTCAAACGGCAAATCAGCAAACTGACCAGTATCAGAAACAAAATCCGGATAAAGCCACTGCCATATTTAAAAGCCAGTCTAACCCCCAGCAGCGAGCCGGCAATATTCGCCACTGCCATCATGGCACCGAGCAGAAATAGCACATGGCCACTGGGAATAAAGAAACTTAAAGCCGCCAGGTTGGTGGTGAAGTTGGCGATTTTTGAAAGTGCCGATGCATGCAGAAAATCTACGCTCAGGTAACGGATAAAAAAGAAGATAAAGAAACTGCCCGTGCCGGGTCCAAAAATTCCGTCATAAAATCCGATCAGCAAGCTGCCCAGTGCTGCCAGAATCAGCATTTTTTTATTCGGCTTTTGCTCGACATGTAACTGGCCGAACTGCTTTTTCATGAAGGTATACAGTGCAATCACGATCAGCATGAACAAAACAAAAGGCTTGAGAATATTGACTGGAATCAAGGTAACACTGGCTGCGCCCATAAAAGCACTGACCAAGCTGCACAGCGCAATCACGCCCAGCAAGTTCCAAGGCAGTTTGACCTGCCTGAGGTAAGACCAGGCCGCAGAACCGGTGCCAAAAATCGAAGCCAGCTTGTTGGTGCCAAATA
>NZ_SMTB01000091.1:0-10129 GCF_006864105.1 Acinetobacter sp. RF14B
TGGTCAACTGTTCCCGGCGTCCGGTCAAAGCTTTATGCGGATAGGCCTGATGACCTACATCCCAGATCAGGCGATCATGCGGCGTCTGAAAGCAATAGTGCAAAGCCACAGTCAGCTCAATTACACCGAGGTTGGCACCAAAATGCCCTCCACTTTGCCCAGCAGCATACAAAATGAATTGACGTAACTCATCCGCCACTTGCTCTAGCTGGCTTTGCTCAAGTGCACGCAGTTGCTGAGGATGATCAATTCCATCTAGCAATGGTGTTACAGGACGTTGAGTTGGAATTTCTGTATACAACATATATGGCAAAGCCTTCTAAAGCCTGGCAAATGCTAAGCGAGGTCAATGGGGAGTACCCGATCATATAGTTGAATTGTAGCAGCTTCAATTCAGCTACGCTTCTAGCGACGCATTATTACACAATGATTTCATCGGGGTAAAAAATTTGCAGGCTACGATTATCCTGAATAACCTCACTATTTATCAACTATTATCGTTCGCTTTCTTAAAAAAAGAAAATGTTCTCCACAAAATCCCCTGTGCAATTCTACTAATGTTTAATCATTAGGCTATACTTTAGTTACTTTTTAGGATTTTACGGGTTCAGCTGTGCCAATCGAATTTGTCGCAACGTCAAGATTACCGACCGCTCATGGTGAATTTAAAATTACTGTTTTTCAAGACCCTAAGACAGGAGAGGAACATATTGCGCTCTCTAAGGGTTTAGATGAACCCACTGATGAGCCAGTCCTGGTTCGTGTACATTCAGAATGTCTGACCGGTGATGCCTTTGCTTCCCTGAAATGTGACTGTGGCCCGCAACTGCAGGCCACCCTCAAGCTGATTAATGAAGTTGGCTGCGGCGTGATTTTATATCTGCGCCAGGAAGGACGTGGAATAGGCCTGACCAACAAGATTCGTGCCTATGCCTTGCAGGATCAGGGACATGATACGGTCGATGCCAACCTGATGCTCAATCTGCCGGCAGATGCACGTCAATATGACATGTGCAGCATTATGCTGGATCATTTGGGAGTGAAAGCGGTACGCCTGATCACCAACAATCCGCTTAAAATTGATGCGCTGACAGCACAAGGAATTCAAGTGATTGACCGTGTTCCCTTGACAGTAGGCTTAAATCCATTCAATGAGCAGTATCTCAAAACCAAGCATGAACGTATGGCACATATGTATCAGAAGGATGATTTTTAACGTCTGTTAAGAATTCTCCCCTCTTCCTCCCTTTCCCCAAGGGAGGAGGTTTATTTCATTGAAGAAAGTTTTTCTCATCTCTCCTCATCTCTCCTCCCACGAAATCAGGATGCGATTAAATCGTCATCGAGAAAATCCGGTTTTCCGGCATACGGCGCTTTAAATGCAAATCAAAGGCCATACAGATATTGCGGACAAAGGGTTTGCCTTTTTCCAGAATCGTGACTGATGCGTCTGCTATTTTAATCAATTCATCCTGCTGCATTTCTTCAAGCTGCTCCAGCACTTCCTCAATTTCAGCAAATTGCAGTTCAGGATTTTTCCATGAAGTGTTAAAGCTGCACATCAGGTTGAGAATATGCTGGCGAATGATCAGGTCTTCCCGAGACAGAATATGTCCTTTAAAGACCGGAATCTGATGCTGTTCCAGACATTCATAATATTCTTCAATTGTTTTCACGTTTTGCGCAAAGCTATACCAGCTGTCACTGATTGAGGAAATCCCCAGTCCAATCATGAGCTGGGTTTTGGAAGCGGTATAGCCCATAAAGTTGCGGTGTAAAGTCCCTGTTTGAAAAGAGTGGTACATGCTGTCGCTGCTTAAAGCAAAGTGATCCATGCCAATTTCATGATAGCCCTGTGCCAGAAGCTTGTTCTTGCCTTCTTCATAGCATTGGCGTTTGAGTTCATCTTTGGGCACATCAGTATCTTTAAAGCCGCGCTGGCCATTGCCTTTAATCCATGGCACATGGGCATAGCTATACAAGGCCAGACGATCCGGTAGCAATGAGTTGGTCTGGTCGATGGTATTTAAAACATCGTCCAGACTCTGAAAAGGCAAGCCAAAGACCAGATCATGCGAGATGGAGCTATAGCCAATCTCACGTGCCCATTCAGTGACCTGCTTGACATTCTCATAGGGTTGAATCCGATGGATGGCTTTTTGTACGGTTGCATTATAGTCCTGCACACCATAGCTGACCCGGCGAAACCCCAGATCATACAACCCTTGCAAATGCTCACGCGTGGTATTGTTGGGATGGCCTTCAAAACTGAACTCATGCTCTGCGGCAATGTCCGCCTTGAGTAAAATTCCCTGAATCAGCTGGGTTAAATGCTCAACTGAGAAGAAAGTCGGCGTACCGCCCCCCAGATGAATTTCTTTAATAAGAGGTTTGTCTTGCAGCAATTCACAATACAGTGCCCACTCTTTCAATACGGCTTGAATATAAGGCTGCTCTACTTCGTGGCGCTTGGTGACACGCTTATGGCAGCCACAGAAGGTACACAGGCTTTCACAAAAAGGGAGATGAATATACAGGCTAATGCCCTCTGACTGATTCGACTCGTCAAAAGACCGCTTTAAGCTCTGCTTCCAGCGGGCCAAGGAAAAATCCTGTTCTTGCCAATAGGGGACGGTTGGATAGCTGGTGTAACGTGGACCAGGAACATTATATTTCTGAATAAGAGATTTCATCTGAACCGACATGCTGTCCACCTGTGAGCAGATAAAGCCCGAAAAAATGAGTATGCTCAGCTATTGTGAGATGCTTGAAAAAAGAATTCAACCAAGCTCTCCGGTCGGATTTGAGCCTGGCCCCACCTGATCTCTTGCTGAGGTTGAGTCGGCCGGCACAGAAGGAGTATTGAGAAAAACACCTTAATTTTTAGGTCATTTTATGGTTTGATGTAAACAGCTTTTTAATCTCCTCATGAGGGTTCTGATGCAGCATCCAACATCTATGGATATTCAACGCGTTCGCGAATTTCTCCTCGACCTGCAAGCTCGGATCTGTGCAGCACTTGAACAGCAAGAACGGGCTGGCGGCGGTAGCGCCGAATTTGTGATTGATGACTGGGAACGTCCTGAAGGTGGCGGTGGCCGTTCCCGGGTTTTACAAAATGGCACGGTAATTGAAAAAGGTGGGGTAATGTTTTCCCACATTCATATATCCAACCTGCCGGCTTCAGCGACTGAACGCCATCCGAATATTGCCGGCGCCAAGGCTCAGGCCATGGGGGTATCGCTGGTCATTCATCCTAAAAACCCGAATGTACCAACCTCACATGCCAATGTACGTTTATTTGTGGCAGAAAAAGAAGGCCAGGATCCCATCTGGTGGTTTGGAGGCGGTTTTGATTTAACCCCCTTTTATCCCAATGATGACGATATTTTATCTTGGCATCAGACGGCACATGACCTGTGTGCACCCTTTGGGGCCAACGTGTATGCCGAACACAAAAAATGGTGTGATGATTATTTCTATCTGAAGCATCGTGACGAGCAGCGCGGGGTGGGCGGCCTATTCTTTGATGATCTTAATCAGTGGGATTTTGAGACCTGTTTCCAGTATATACAAGCTGTAGGCAATGGCTACTTAGAGGCCATTCTGCCTATTTTCAAGCGCAATCAGAACAAGGCATACACGCAGGCACAGCGCGATTTTCAGCTGTATCGTCGTGGCCGCTATGTAGAATACAATCTGGTCTATGACCGCGGTACGCTGTTTGGCCTGCAAACCGGCGGGCGGATCGAATCGATTCTGGTCAGTCTGCCACCTCTTACTGGCTGGTCATATCGTCCTGAATGGGCTGAAGGTTCAGCTGAGAAGCGCCTCACTGATTACTATCTTAAAGCGCATGACTGGTTAACAGAACTGAAAACCAAATAAGAATCCCCTACATAATTACATACAAAGTGTCCTCAAATAGAGGACATTTTCAATAGATAAATCATCTATACTCAAAGGCAATCCTTGAACCCGGGAATACCCTGCATATTGTCTGGTTCAATAATTTAATGACTGAGTAAAATAAAAATGTATGATGCCGATTTAAACCCTGCCCTTCTGGCCTTTTGGCTGTTTCTGATTACCTGTATTGCTGCGATTAGCACCGCTATAATTAGCCATAATTTTGTTCTGGACAGTGTGGCCATCAGTGTCAGTGTATTGACTGTTGCTGGCGTGGTGATCAGCATGGCACTATTTCTGGCAGAACAGATTATTGAAACTTGTAGTTCTTGAAGTTCGAACGGCTTAAATAAGCAGGCGCTTTAGTCCCCGGTCATTTTCACGTATATTGATGCCCATTTCAGCACATGGACACTGTGAAATGAGCAAGCAATTTGCCGTGGTCGGTAATCCCATTGAACAATCACGCTCTCCGGAACTTCATCAGGCTTTTGCAGCCAAAACCGGTATAGCATTAAACTATAAGAAACGTCTGGCGCCACTCGATGGTTTTAGCGCCAATATTCAGGAATTTTTCGCTCAGGGGGGCAGCGGCATGAATGTCACTGTGCCCTTTAAAGAGCAGGCTTTTGCTCAATGTCAGGTCCTGACCGAGCGCGCCAAAATTGCTAAAGCCGTCAATACACTCTGGATGCAAGAAGGTGTATTGCATGGAGATAATACCGATGGTCAGGGACTGGTCGAAGCCATTCGTGCCTTGGACTGGAATCTGGAAAATACCGATATCCTGATGATTGGCGCAGGCGGTGCTACACGTGGAGTGATTTATCCGCTGGTACAAGCAGGCGCCAAAAAAATCGTGATTGCCAACCGGACTCTGGCGCGTGCCGAACAGCTGGTGACAGACCTGCGTGATGCCGTGCCGCAGGCGGAATTACATGCCATCGCCCTAGATGCTCTAACGGGTGATTTTGATCTGGTCATCAATGCCACTTCTGCAAGCTTAACGGGTGATGCACTGATACTGCCAGATAGTTTGCGTTTTAAACAGGCCTATGAAATGGCCTATGGTAAACCTTCTTCTTTCCTCGATCAGGCCAAAGCCCGCGGTGTACCGACTTCTGAAGGTTTTGGTATGCTGGTCGGCCAGGCCATTGAATCCTTTTATATCTGGAATGGGGTAAAACCGGAGCTGAAGGATTTTCTTTAATTTCTTTCACTCCTCTGCTAAAGGACTGTCGAATCAGTCCTTTTTCAACTTTTTATGCTTATCTGATTGGATTTAGTGACATCTTTTTATTAGAAAAACTCGATAACATTTGGGTACAACTTATACAAAACTAGTACTGGACACAGCCGCTTTTTATTCATTAAAGTCTAATCAGATAAGCAGTTTTTATCTAACCCTGCTCCAGACCCAAGCCAGGCGAGCAAAAGAATAGCCAGCAACAGCTTGAATATGTAATTCGCTTTTCTGACAATTTTATTTGCGTGCCTTATCAATGTTTTTTTATTCCAAGTATGAATAATCATAGAATCGATACAGATAATCCAAAACTATTTTAATCAGGATTAAACGCATGCCAGCTTATAAAGCCCCTTTACACGACATTCGCTTTTTAATGAATGAAGTGCTTGACTACCCTGCGCACTACCAGAACCTGTCGAATGGTGAATATGCCGATGCTGACACGGTAGACATGATTTTGGAAGGCGCGGCAGATTTTTGTGAAAATGTCCTTTCTCCTTTAAACCAGAGCGGTGATCTGGAAGGCTGTCATTTTGAAAATGGCGAAGTCAAAACACCAAAAGGCTTCAAAGAAGCCTATGACCAGTTTGTACAAGGCGGCTGGCAAGGTTTGTCCTATCCTGAAGAATTTGGTGGCCAAAACCTGCCAATGTCTCTTAACCTGATCAAATCAGAAATGATGGGAACAGCTAACTGGTCTTTCCAGATGTATCCGGGCCTGAGCATAGGCTGTATCAACACCATCATGCAATATGGCACCGAGGCGCAAAAGAATACTTATCTGCCTCATCTGGTTGCAGGCACCTGGGCAGGCACCATGTGCCTGACTGAACCACAATGTGGTACGGATCTCGGTCAGGTGAAAACCAAGGCTGAGCCGAAAGAAGACGGCAGCTATGCCATTTCAGGAACCAAGATTTTCATCTCTGCCGGTGAACATGATCTGACTGAAAACATCGTGCATATTGTCTTGGCCCGTCTTCCGGATGCGCCGCAAGGCACCAAAGGGATTTCCCTGTTTATCGTGCCGAAATTCGTTCCAGCAGCAGATGGTGGTATCGGTGAACGTAACCCGGTGACCTGTGGTTCGATTGAACACAAAATGGGAATCCGTGCGTCTGCGACGGCCGTTCTGAACTTTGACAATGCAGTGGGCTATCTGATTGGTGAGCCAAATAAAGGTTTGCATGCCATGTTCACATTTATGAACACCGCGCGTATCGGTACGGCCATTCAAGGCATCTGTCATGCAGAACTGTCCTTCCAGGGTGCTTTACCATATGCAAAAGAACGCCTGTCTATGCGCGCCCTGTCGGGTAAAAAAGATCCGGAAAAAGTAGCTGATGCAATCATTCACCATGCGGATGTACGCCGTATGCTGCTAACCCAAAAAGCGATTGCTGAAGGTGGCCGTGCCATGATTTATCATGCTGCCCAAATTGCAGACAATATGAATGATGCGCTGGTACGAGGTGACCAAGCCGCTTTTGAAGAACAGGATGATCATTTAGGTTTTTATACCCCGATTCTGAAAGGCTTCCTGACCGAAATGGGCTTTGAAGCAGCCAACCACGGTGTACAGGTCTTTGGTGGACACGGTTATATCCAAGAATGGGGCATGGAGCAGATCGTACGTGATGCCCGTATCTCTACATTGTATGAAGGTACCACTGGCGTACAGGCACTTGACCTGATTGGCCGTAAAGTCCTGTTGACCTCTAAGGGTAAAGTCATCCGCGATTATACGGCTGAAATCCTGAAATTCTGTGGTCAGCATGCACGTAATAAATATATGCGCCGCTTTGCCTGGGATCTGACCAAGCTGTGCGCACAGTGGAATGCCCTGACCGTACGTATTATGCTGGCAGCACGCAAAGACCGTGACATCGTCTCAAGCGCTTCGGTGGACTTCCTGATGTTCTCTGGTTATGTGATGATGGCTTATTTCTGGGCACAACAAGCGGCGGTCGCTTCTGCGAAACTGACCTCTGGTGATGGTGCAGAAACACCAGAATTCTATAAAGCCAAAATCAAAACAGCAGATTTCTATTTTGAGCGCCTGTTACCACGTGCCCAAGGACATGCTGAAGCCATGGTTAACCCATCAAAAACGTTAACGACTCTGGCAGCAGAACATTTTAGCTTCGATTACTAATAAGCAAAGTAATTAAAAAAGAGCGCAATAGCGCTCTTTTTTTATATACAAGCGTATTTAAATCTGTTTATATGAAAGACGTACACAAAACACACAAATTTATTTGTATATTTTTCAAAACCCTAAACGATATTCAGTATAATTTTCTTGAAAATCTATAAATAAAAGGTATCATGACGATAACTAGAAAAATTCTTGTTTTGGTTAGTCTTCTTTCAAGTATCGCAGTTTTAGTCATAAACCTTCGTTTTACAGATCAAAAAGCTCCATCCTTTTCATTTTTCAAAGTTACGGTTAGTCATCTGAAATTTTGACTAAAAACACACAAGATTCAATAGGTTATATTATGTCTAATACAGTTAATGGTACAGTAAAGTGGTTTAACGAAACTAAAGGTTTCGGTTTCATTCAACAAGAGTCTGGTCCAGACGTTTTCGCTCATTTCAGCGAAATCCAAGGTTCTGGCTTCAAAACTCTAATTGAAGGCCAAAAAGTTTCTTTCATCGTTGCTCAAGGTCAAAAAGGCCCTACAGCGACTCAAATCACTGCTCTATAATTAGAGACTGATTTGAAAAAGCACCCGGAAGGGTGCTTTTTTTATGGGCTTAAAGAAATTCTTCCAGCACTGAATTTAAAAATATATGTCCCTGTTCCGTACAGGCAATGCGACTTATATCCTCTACCATCAAGTGTTGCTGACGTAGTGAATCCAAGAGTCCATTTAAATGCTCAACTGAAAGGCCGGTCCGCTCACTATAAAGTTTAGTATCTACGCCGTTGTTCAAGCGCAGGACATTCATCATAAATTCAAATGGCAGCTCGCTCTCTTCAATCCGTTTAAACTGTAAATGCTCGGCAGGCACTTTAGCCAGATAATCTTTGGGTAAACGGGTTTTCTGGAAACGGTACACGCCATCCGGTCGAGTTACTTTCCCATGCGCCCCTGCTCCAATGGCCAGATAATCGCCAAATTGCCAATAATTCAGATTGTGCGCCGAAGGCAATTCTTTACGCCAGGCAGAGACTTCATAATTAACAAAGCCTTGGGCTTTCAGATAGCGCTCGCCCTGCTCCTGAATATCTTCCAGAACATCATCTAGCGGTAAAACTGGCTGGGTGCGGAAAAAGACCGTATTCGGTTCTATAGTGAGCTGATACCAGGAAATATGCGTTGCTCCATGTTCAACAGCGAGCTTCAGATCATTTAGCGCCTGTTCTAGAGTCTGTTCCGGTAGTCCATGCATCAGGTCTACATTAATGCGCTGAAAGCCAGCTTCATGTGCCAGCCCAATGGCAAAAAGAGCATCTTCATTGCTATGAATCCGCCCTAAGCGTTTCAGATGTTCAGTATTAAAGCTTTGCACGCCAAGCGAGAGACGGTTAATACCTGCTGCGAGATAGCCCGCAAAAGGATCATGCTCGACGGTGCCTGGATTGGCTTCCAGGGTAATTTCACAATCCGCTTCAAAAGGAATAATCGCCTGCAATTGTGTAAATAACCATTGATAGCCTGGTGCAGAAATGAGCGAAGGGGTTCCACCACCGATAAAAACACTGTGAATGGCGCGTCCCTGGGCAAAATCTACCTGAGTTTTAAAGTCCTCGACCAAGGCGTGTAAATATTCCTGTTCCAGCTCCAGAGACAATTTCCCCTCAGGAACCGCATGTGAGTTAAAGTCACAATAAGGACATTTGCGCACACACCACGGCATATGGATATAAAGCGATACAGGAATCAGGGCGGGATTTAGTTCAGCCAAAGAAGTACTCAAAATTATGACAAGATCTATCCAAATTTTAACATGATTGTTCCAGCACACTGTTAAAATTAAAATCACTGCAAGATCAACCTAAAAATTTAAATAAAATTAGCTCATTAAATTATGAAAATATCTTCCCAACTGATCATATTATTGCCTCTGGTGTTTACCATTGGAGTCTTGCTGACCTTGCAGACCGCCATTAACACCCAGTTA
Organism: Acinetobacter sp. RF14B; assembly: GCF_006864105.1. Lineage (NCBI taxonomy): Bacteria > Pseudomonadati > Pseudomonadota > Gammaproteobacteria > Moraxellales > Moraxellaceae > Acinetobacter > Acinetobacter sp. RF14B. The sequence goes on from NZ_SMTB01000091.1 coordinate 9,290, forward strand.
AAAGAATATTTATATTCTCCGATTCAAGCTGCATTTTTTTCCTTTTTGATTGGTACAATAGTGCTTGCTCTGCTGGTGCTGTTGCAGCCGCAATCCAAGCCGACTCTACAGGAGCTGATGAATGTGCCCCTGTACTTATGGATCGGAGGCGTACTGGGAGTATATGCCATTAGTATGAGCATCTATGCAGCGCCCAAGCTTGGTTTTTTGACTTTGACGGGTGCCATTATTTTTGGACAGCTGGTCATGTCGATGGTCGTAGACCAATTTGGTCTGCTGGGCAATGCAAAACTGCCGCTAAACTGGCAACGTCTATTGGGTGGCGTAGTGATTTTTATTGGTGTGCTTCTCACTTTACAACGCTAAACCTTTTCTCTAAGCACATAATTACCTATGAGTCATTTTTGTGTCTAATGTTTCGTCCGCCACAACCTTTTCCTTTGAGTTAAAGCGCCTGTTTCAGCTCATGCTGCCCATTCTGGTCACCCAGTTTTCCCAGGCAGGGTTGGGGCTCATTGATACGATTATGGCCGGACACCTTTCCCCTACTGATCTTGCCGCAATTGCGGTAGGGGTTGGTTTATGGATTCCGGTCATGCTGCTGTTTAGTGGGATCATGATTGCCACCACGCCTTTAGTGGCTGAAGCCAATGGTGCACGTACGCCGGAAAAAATAGCCACTATTGCCCGGCAGTCTCTATGGGTGGCATTGGTCCTCGGGATCATTGCAGGCCTGATTTTACAGATTTTGCCTTGGGTCCTGCCCCTGCTAGGTGTGCCGGAAAGTCTACAGCCTAAGGCCAGCCTGTTCTTGCATGCCATTGGTTTCGGGATGCCCGC
>NZ_SMTB01000092.1:0-9987 GCF_006864105.1 Acinetobacter sp. RF14B
GTTATACCAATGCCGGCAAATCCACCCTGTTTAATATTCTAGCCGGCAGCGATGTCTATGCCGCCGACCAGCTCTTTGCCACCCTCGATCCAACCCTGCGCCGTCTGGAATGGGACAGCATTGGCAATCTGGTTCTGGCCGATACTGTAGGTTTTGTCCGCAATCTTTCCCACTCGCTGGTGGAATCTTTTAAAGCAACGCTCGAAGAAACCCTGGAAGCTACGTTGCTGTTACATGTGATCGATTCCAGCAGTCCAGATATGCTGGAGCAGATTGAAGCGGTCGAAAAAGTCCTGCAAGAAATCGGCGCAGATGTACCGATGCTGCGTGTCTACAACAAGATTGATTGTAGTGGTGAAGAGCCAAAAATTATTTACCGACAACCGGGTCTACCTGAGCGGGTGTATATTTCAGCCCATAGTGGCGCGGGTATTGATTTATTGCGTAAGGCTGTACATGAAGCTCTGATGGGGCAACTTCAGTCGTTTGAGCTGGTTCTGCAGCATGCACATGGCAAGTTGCGTAATCAGTTATATAGCCTGAACGTCATTCAGTCTGAACATTATGATGAGGAAGGCCACCTGCATCTCAATATCCGGATTGCGCCACAAAAACTCGAACAACTGATTAAACAGGCGCATTTACCCCTCGAAGACATTCTTGGCAAACAGGCGCAACAATTCAAGCGCCCACTGGAAGAATTTGAAATCAAGACCAAGATCGAGTAAAACTTGATTATTAAACTTTTTATTAAATGACTACAATTGATGAACTGGATAAAAAATATCGACTGGCCAGCATGGATCGCCACTCTACTGCTGATTGTGGTTTTTCGTGAAGGCTCAGTATGGATCATGACTCAACTCAATCATCCTGAACTGGGAAATCTGGTCGGGCTGATCAGTCTGCTGATTGTACTGTTTGCATGGCGTTATTTTTCCAAACTGCCTCCACGTCTGATTGATACCAATAATAAACTGATGAAAGAAAGTGCCTTTGCCTTTTTGCCGATTAGTGCCGGTTCTTTGATCATGCTGATCCAATTGGGACAAAAGATTCCGGCCTTTATGCTGGTGCTGTGCCTGAGCACGCTTCTTCCTCTTTGGATCTATGCCAAAATGGCAAAACGCTGGTTATAGGAATCCCACATGCTCTCTATTCTGTATAGTTTTTTGATTACCCTGATCGCTTATCTGCTGGCCAAGCCACTTAACCGTTTTATTCCACAAATTCCAGTCATTGTTTTTGCCATGTTTCTGGTATTGCTCATCCTGTTCGGATTCGGTGTTCCTTATGAGCATTATATGGATGAGGTCAATCCGATCTTTAACCATCTACTCGGTTACGTAACAGTTGCTCTGGCGATTCCACTTGCTGCCATGCGCTATGATGACCTGCCTTTAAAAGCCATTATCGGGATTTTGATCTTTGCCAGTATCAGTGCCGTGGCTTTACCGATGGGACTGGCTTATCTGCTGCACATGTCTTCTACCGATATTATGGCTTTTGCCACTCGTGCAGTCACCACACCGATTGCCATCAATATTGCCACCTTACTTGAGGCCCCTATCAGCCTGACTATTTTAATTGTGATCCTCTCTGGTGTGATCGGTGCTGCTTTTTCACCGTTTATTTTAAGGCATATCAATGATGAACGCGCCTCCGGCCTGGCATTGGGACTGGCAGCACATGCGATTGGTACAGCACAGGCATGGCAGCGCGGCAGTGTTGCAGGACGCTATGCTGCATTCGGTATGGCGGTCAATGCGGTTTTCACTGCAATATGGCTACCATCATTTATCTTTTTTCTGCAAAAAATGTGACTAAACAATCATTTTTAAATGATTGTTTAGTCTATTAATTAAGCTTATTATCAATTTGTATTTTGTCATAAAGTAAAGGATGATTTTAATGAAAAAGATTAAATTGGTTTCGGCCCTTCTCTTGAGCAGCTTTTCAGGCATGATTTGGGCCAATGATATTACAGGGCTGTGGAAAAACATCGATGACAAAACAGGCTCTTCAAAAGCTGTTTTAGAAATCCGCCAAGAATCAAATGGCAGCTATACTGCTAAAATTATAAAAGTTACCCCACGTCCAGGTTATACCCCGAAAGAAACCTGTGTTTCCTGCCCTGCCCCTTATACCAATAAACCAATCTTGGGCCTAGACGTACTGACCGGTCTTAAAGCAGACGGCGAGAACAACTACGTGGGAGGTAAAATCCTGGATCCGCTTTCAGGAAAAATCTACAGCACCAAAGCCAGACTGAGCCCGAATGGCAAGCGTATTACTTTACGCGGCTATGTGGGTGTCTCTGCACTCGGCCGCAGTCAAACATGGATTCGCCACGACTAGTTTAAGGCCTGCGCCAGAAGCATAAAACTGAATAAAAAACGTTTCAAATCCAAAAAAATAACCAGTATTCAACTGCAGAATCTAGGCCAATATCGCATATAAAAAATTAGATTCGGCACTTGAATGACAAGTGGTCAAGGGGGAAATAAAGATGCAGAAAAGTATAATATGGGCATCACTCGCAGGTTTACTTTCATTCAGCTCAGCACTTTTTGCTCAAGGTCTGAGCGGTATTTGGCAGCAAATTGACGATAAAACGGGATCACCTAAAGCACTGATTGAAATTCGTCAGGAGCACAACGGCACATATACGGGGAAAATCACAAAAATTACCCCGCGTCCGGGCTATACACCCCGGGAAAAATGCGTAGATTGCCCTGCGCCTTATACCAATCAGCCTATTCTCGGTTTAGATATCTTTCAGAACTTAAAAGCTGATGGTCAAAACATGTATTCGTCAGGCAAAATCCTTGATCCGCTTTCAGGTAAAGTCTATAACCTGAAAGCGAAGCAGTCTGCCAATGGCAGACGTCTGCTTTTACGAGGATATATCGGCATCTCTGCGATTGGTCGTACACAAACCTGGATACGCCTAGAATAAAACACCTATATCAATGCATGCTTTTAGCGCAATTCATTTAAAGATATTAATGAACTAAAATTTAAAATCGGGGGATAGCTCGTATTGTATGCAGAGCTTTTATAGGGGTATAGGATATAACAGCGGCTGGGCAATCCACCTTGACCAGATCTGACTTCGTTACCCACTCAAGCTATAAATGATAAAAAAGCCACGTTTAAGTGGCTTTTTTATGTGGGGCGTCATGCGACCGGATTATCAATGGCAAACATCTGCTGATCTTCAAGACGAAAAGCCATTAACTGATGGCCCCAGACACAACCACCATCTACGTTTTGAATTTTTTCAGTAATTGTTTGGCCTTGCAGGGCAGCCCAATGACCAAAAAGAATCTGATGGGTCTGTGCCGCAGGCGACTCAAACTCGAACCAGGGTTTAAAGCCTTCCGGCATCGGATCATCCAACGCGTCTTTAAAACTATAATCCAGACGTCCTGCTGCATCGGTTAAACGCATACGGGTCAAATAGTTAACGATACAGCGGATCCGTTCATGCCCTTCAAGCTGATCCGACCATAAAGATGGCTCTTTACCAAACATCTCATTTAGGAAAGCATCCACAATTTCAAAGTCATCATGAGCAATGACTGTTCCGACTTCCTGGGCCAGCTCAGCCGTTTTAGCCGCATCCCATAGTTTTGGAATACCGGCATGAGTCAGAATGGTCTGTGGACTTGGAAACAGGCAGAGCGGCTGTTTGCGCAACCAGTCAATCAGGTCATCACTGTCGATGGCATCAATCACATCACGGACATTGTCGTGATCTTTAATCGGTTTAATCCCACGTGCATAAGCCAGCAAGGTCAGATCATGATTACCCAACACCGTTGCAGCAGCCCCATAATCAGCCAGCTTTTTAACAAAACGCAGTGTTCCCAGCGAATCTTCTCCGCGCGCCACCAAGTCGCCAGCAAACCAGATAAAGTCCTGATCAGGATCAAACCGAATTTCTTTCAGTAAGGCTTTCAAGGCTGCAAAACAGCCCTGCACATCACCAATCACGTAATTGTATCGAACCATGCGTGCCATAAGATTAATTTACCATTTGATCTGATAATGCAACAAATTGAGCCAGTGTCAGGGTTTCTGGCCGCGCCATCGGATCGACCCCCGCCTTTTCAAAGCCTTCTTCTGCCAGCATTCCTTTCAAGCTGTTACGTAAGGTTTTACGACGCTGGGTAAATACATGCGCGACCAGACGTGCCAAGGCTTTTTCATTTTTCGCCACAATCGGTTTAGTTACATAAGGTTCTAAACGGAATACTGCAGAAGTGACTTTTGGCGGGGGATTGAAGGAGCCTGGTGGGACTTCAAACAGGAAAGTCGGCTTGCAGTAATATTGAATCATCACCGACAAACGGCCATATTCTTTGCTATTCGGCACGGCCGTAATACGATCTACCACTTCTTTTTGCAGCATGAAGTGCATGTCTTTGACTTTTTCACCAAATTCCAAGAGATGGAACAGTAGAGGTGTTGAAATATTATAAGGTAAATTACCCACGACACGTAGCGGGCGACCTTCCTGAAAAAGTTCAGTAAAGTCATATTTCAACGCATCGGTTTCTACAATGGTTAAGCGTTCAGGATAGGGCACACGACCCGGTAAGCCTGCTGCCAGGTCACGATCCAGTTCCACCACCGTCAAGGCATCACATTCACCAATTAACGGAGAGGTTAAAGCGGCCAGACCTGGTCCAATTTCCACAATATTGTCACCCGGACGCGGGTTCACAGAACGGACAATTTTAGCAATGACACGTTGGTCATGTAAGAAGTTTTGACCAAAACGCTTGCGCGTATGATGCCCTTCATCTTTCGGGTTTAAGGCATTAATTTGATACATAGACATTTCCAACGTGTAAAAAAGACAAGATCACTGACGCGCCAGATCCAGCGCTAAATCCACAGCTACATGCAAGCTTGAGCTTTTTGCAAGACCACTACCTGCGAGGGAGAGAGCTGTGCCATGATCGACCGAAGTACGGATGAACGGTAAGCCCAAAGTAATATTGATGGCTTCACCAAAGCCCTGAGATTTTAACACAGGTAAGCCCTGATCGTGATACATCGCCAGAACCGCATCGGCATCTTTTAAATTTTCCGGCGTAAATAAAGTATCGGCAGGCAGGCTCAGACTGAGGTTAATACCCTGAGCACGATAACTTTCCAGCACCGGATTAATCACTTCGATTTCTTCCATACCCAAATAACCACCCTCACCTGCATGCGGATTCAGGCCACACACTAAAATATGCGGATGCTGGATTTTAAATTTGGATTTCAAGTCATGAATCAGAATATCAATTACCTGATGCAAGCGCTCAGGTGTAATAGCCTCTGCCACTGCACGTAAAGGTAAATGTGTGGTGGCTAAAGCAACACGCAAGGTTTTGGTGGCCAGCATCATTACCACGCGCGGCACGCCCGCAAATTCCTGGTAATATTCGGTATGTCCACTAAAATGAATCCCGGCTTCATTCATCACGGACTTCTGTACGGGAGCCGTTGCCACGCCCACACTTTTGCCCGTCATGGCATAATCAGCCGAGCGACGTAATTGCTCCAGCACATAGGCGGAGTTATACGGATTCAGCTCTCCTAAAATAACCTCCTGTTCTAAAGATACATGCTCCACATAAAGCTGGCCTTTTTCTGACGAACAGCTTTGTCCTGTATATTCAACCAGCTTCACCTGCTTGTTCAAACAGTGTGCCCGGGCTTCTAACAGGCTCATATCTGCCAGCACCACCACCGGCCGTTCATCCACACGTTCTGCAAGGCTTAAACAGATATCCGGACCTATACCCGCAGGTTCACCACTCGTCACATATAAAGGCAGCATGATTGACTCAAATTAAAGCACGTGCCTCAAGTATACCGCCTGCGGATTCCATATTCATGCCTATTAAAAGCTATCTGATATTAATAGGAGCTGGAATATGTCCCAATTCAGACACAGTGCTGACACAAAGTTGTAAGACAAAAAGAATCAGATAAAACTGAATCATGACTAAGCAGATAGCAACATAACCCTGAGCATTCAGCAACAGCATACTGATACTGACTGCGCTCTACATTAGCACCGGCAGCAAAAGTAAATATGAATTAAAAGATATCCATGCAATCTTGGCAAATGCATCTATTCCAGAAGCAATACCATAATCAATTCCAGTGCGTACAGAGATAAAAACAGAGCAGGCCGCCAAAGCTGAATTTTGCAAATTTAGAAATCGCAAAGTCGGCTGGCTAATCTATTTTAGCCACCTTCTCAGCCTTATTTTCGAGGGAAAGGTCCATTCTTTTTATCTTGTGTTGTTATTTTGATCGTGGTTGAAGGCTTAGAAAAGCGTAAGTTTCATTACTTCCTTTTCTTTATGCTCTACTATATAATGCAGCGCTTGGAATTCTTAATTTTCATTTGTGATTCTTCACGTATTCGTTTAGAATCTCGTCTCCTTTTTGTTTGGACAGCTTCCATAGTCCAAACCAACTATAATAGGTAGTGGTTTAATGAAAACTCTCAGCGCTAAGCCAGCTGAAGTTCAACACGACTGGTACGTTGTTGATGCTTCTGGCAAAACTCTAGGTCGCCTTGCGACGGAAATCGCTCGTCGTTTACGCGGTAAGCACAAGACTTGTTATACTCCTCACGTTGACACTGGCGACTACATCGTTATTATCAATGCTGAGCAAGTTCAAGTGACTGGTAACAAGGCACTTGATAAGAAATACTATCGCCACACTGGTTTCCCTGGTGGTATCCGTGAAACTAATTTTGAAAAACTAGTTGCTCACAAACCAGAAGAAATCTTCCAACGCGCTGTAAAAGGCATGTTGCCAAAAGGTCCTCTTGGTTATGCAATGATCAAGAAAATGAAAGTGTACGCTGGTGCTGAGCATCCTCACACAGCTCAACAGCCACAAGTTTTGGACATCTAAGGGATACAGCACATGGCTACTAATTATGGTACAGGTCGCCGTAAGACCGCAACTGCACGTGTTTTCTTATCTGCTGGTACTGGTAAACTCGTAATCAACAACCGTTCACTTGAACAATACTTCGGCCGTGAAACAGCTCGTATGATCGTTCGTCAACCTCTAGAGCTTCTTGAAGCAACTGAGAAATACGACCTTTACATCACTGTTGCTGGTGGCGGTATTGGTGGTCAAGCAGGCGCTATCCGTCACGGTATTACTCGTGCCCTGATCGCTTCTGACGACACACTGAAGTCTGCTCTTCGTCAAGCTGGTTTCGTTACTCGTGATGCTCGTGAAGTTGAACGTAAGAAACTTGGTTTACGTAAAGCACGTAAACGTCCTCAATTCTCTAAACGTTAATTCGTTTACCGGATTGGACAAAAAGCCCTGGATTATCCAGGGTTTTTTTATGGCTTATTTATTTTCATCCAGTTTGATTTCTTAGTGCTTATTGCTCATATATATCCCCTCCCCAAATCCCTTCATGACACCAAAAAGATTTACTGAAATAATAATGCGCTACACCAAGCAAAACAAACAGCGATACTACCCCCCTTTAATTTAAAGAAGCTGATTGAGCATTTTTTAGCATATTTTCCTTTAATTATTTTCTTATAATTTAAAGAGACAAATATCAATTCATCTTTGATGCTTGGTGCTTTTTGGGGCGAATTTTAGTATCCTAGTCCATCCATTAGAATTTGCTCAGGATTTATGACAGTCGAAAGTGCGCCTCTTCAAGGAATTACCTTATATAGTCATGCCGATGACTTTCGCTCCCATTGGATCCGCTACGTACTTGCCGAAAAACAAATAAAATACAACCTGATTTTAGTCGATCATGACGATGCAGATCTGGCCAGCCTAAATCCGTATAACCAGCTTCCCATGCTGATTGAAAATGAGCTCAAGCTGTTTAATAGCAATATTATTTCTGAATATCTGGATGACCGTTATCGCCAGAACAAGCTCTATGCCGATGCACCCATGCCGCGTGCAGAACAGAGACAGTATCTGTGGCGTTTTGAGCATGACTGGCTCAAACTGGCAGATATTATGTTGTGTCATCCTGATACGTTGGACCTGCAAGCACGCCAGCAGGCACAGCACCAGCTACGCGATATCCTGATTTCCCTGACACCGCTGTTCCAACATTTTCCTTATTTTATGTCAGAGCACTTTAGTATCCTGGACTGCATGCTGTCACCCGTTTTTGTGCGTTTGCCAAGTATGGGGGTAGAATTACCCAAACAGCAATGCCGACCATTTTACTTATATTGTCAACGTATTTTTAGTCGCCCTGCATTTGTCAAATCCATGACCTTGCAGGAAAAAAACCGTTATCAAAAGCAATTGTCGAACCTATAGAGAACTCCCATGTCTGAACCAGAATTCAACTTAAGTCCTACCCGTCCTTATATGGCGCGTGCAATCTATGAGTGGATTTGTGATAACAATATGACACCTTATCTACTTGTCGATGCAACCCAGCCTCATACCATGGTACCAGAGCAGTTTGTTAAAGATGGGCAGATTGTTCTGAATATTGTGCCTCATGCGGTTCATGCCCTAAACATCAGCAATGACAACATCAGCTTTTCTGCACGTTTTGGCGGTGTCTCGCGTGATATTTACGTACCAATGGCAGCAGTAGTAGGGATTTATGCCCAAGAAAACGGTCAAGGCCTGTTCTTCGACCCAAGTGAATATGAGCATATCCAAAATGAAGAAGATGCTTTAAAATCAAGCACTGAAAAGCAACCTGAACCAACCAAGAAAAAACCAACGTTAAGGTTATTAGATTAAATAAAAATGGAGCAAGTGCATGGCTTTTGATTTGGTACAATATTTTGTTGAACAGATAGAAACTCAAAAGCCTGAGCTTCTACAAAACCATACAAAAGAACAAAGACGAGAATATATTTCTGAAATTAATGCGCTGACTTTAGGTAAATTAATTACACAGTGGCGCGATAATCCACAGAAAATTTATAACGAAATCACGCATCCTGATGAACTTTATATTCTGGAGATTTCCCGTCATCTCACCACACGTCCGGAAAATAAATCAGATCTGCCACGCAGCGAGCTTGAGCATCTCAGCGCTGAAATTTTTCATTTGCAATTGTCTGAATTAAAACAATTGCATGACACCGCCAATCATAACCTGAATAGCATTCAGGAATTGCTGCTGGGTCAGATTGAGCATTTGTCAGGTCAGGCAGATGATTGGGTTTGGGCAACAAATAATCTAACGGAGCTTAAAGGCTCTAAACCCATTCCTCAAGAAGAGCTATCATTAGAGATATCAATGAAGGAGTTTAATCACATGGTTAACCAAAATACTCAGCATGTTGCAGTTGAAGCAGAAGAAGTTGTCCTCATCAATGTGCCTGGCTGGGCAAAAGTTTTAGAGCCTGTTGTTGCAATTGTGATTTTATGGATCTTAGCAAGTGCTTTAATGCAATTATTTGCATAAGCAGCTCCTCAACTTTTGTAATACCCGGCTAAACCTCTAATACTTTAGAGTATTAGGGGTTTTATATTTAGAGTGCTATACCACGTCCGAATTAAACATAAATAGGCTAATACAGCTAACCGTCGACCTCCAAAATACTTCCCTAACTAAAATCATCTTCTCTAGCTCAAGTGCCAATAGCCATTATTTAAATGTCATTCAGATAAATAGCTGTAAATCAGCACCCTAATAGATGAAATACTGTAGACAAGCGATGATTTGAACCTAGGCTTCTGTTTGTGCGCCATCCTGCATCATAATTGATGTTTTTATAACATCGCTCCTAAAAAACTATGAACCTAAATATTTGGAGGTGAATGCTGCGGATGATTCATAGAAATAGATAACCATCTATTTCTTTTCATTTTATAAAAAATAAATCCCCCTGCTTTTTAGCAGGGGGATTTTAAATAATGAGCTGGCGATGACTTACTCTCACATGGGTAACCCCACACTACCATCAGCGCAAAGAGGTTTCACTTCTGAGTTCG
>NZ_SMTB01000093.1:0-9850 GCF_006864105.1 Acinetobacter sp. RF14B
GGGTCATGCCGCATCATGCGATTGCGCGCTGGGGTACCGGACGTCTGCTGAGTGACAGTGGTATCATTTTCTCGGAAGTCACGCCAAAGAATTATTCTGAGTTACCGTTGCTGCATGGGCCCTCTACACATGCCAATACCATGATGCGCCGTTATAATGAAATTAATCAGTTATTCTTACCCCAGGGTATTCGTCTAAAAGAACTCTATTTAACCGAACGAATGACCTGGTTTATGCAATTTGATTCCGGCTTGCGCGTCATTGTTGACAAAGACCAGACCATGAGTAAGCTGCAACGTTTGAGCCAGTTGGCTCAGAGTGACTTGAAGCCGGTGTGGTTCAGAATTTCTGCCATCGACCTGCGCTATCGTAATGGATTGGCTATTCAGTGGAAAAATTCGTCACCCCCTAAAATTGTAAATGGTGACTTTATTGTAACCATTAATGACACGGGCGTTGAGAATTAGGTCACACTAAAGCCATAATGATCGGCTTTAAAAATTAGAGGCCTTAAAGCCATAAATCTAACAAACACGTAATGGTAGTAGTTAATAATGAATGAAGCTGTTCCCTCGGTTGTGGCGATTGACATTGGGACACACAAAGTTTCAGTTTTGATTGGTAAGGTACATGCGCCAGACAATATCCAAGTTATTGGTATGGCGACCGCTCGTAACCGAGGCATGAATAAAGGGAAAATTGTTAGTCTCGATAAAGTCATTACCGCCATTAAAAACGCCGTACAAGAAGCAGAAGATATGGCCGAATGTCGTGTCCACTCTGCCTGGGTCTCAATTCCGAGTGCGGAATTAAAAAGTTTTTATGCATCAGGCCGTACGAATATCGATAATAGCGAACACTCGATTACCACCAGTGAAGTAGTGCGGGCGCTAGAACTGGCCAAAGCCAGTCATGTCACCTCAGACTATTATCTGGTCAGTGCGGTGCCGCTCGGCTTTGAGCTGGATGATTCCCCGGAATGGGTACTGAATCCGATCCGTATGTCTGCACACAAAATGGTCGGACATTACCATTTAATGATGTTGCCAATCAGTACTATGCAGAATATTGATCGCGCGTTAAAAGGGGCTAATATTGGGGTAGAAAAAATGGTGATTTCATCTTTGGCGACAGCTGAAGCCAGTCTGCTTAAGGATGAAAGAGAATATGGCGTATGTCTGGTAGATATTGGCGCAGGAACCACCAATATTGCCGTCTATCTGGATGGGCGTCTGGCTTTAACGCATACCTTCCAGCGTGGCGGAGAACATGTTACCCGTGACATTGCTGCCGTATTGCAAACTACCACGGAAGAAGCCGAACGCCTTAAATTGTTATATGGCTGCGTGGATCTGAAAGTGGTGAAGCCGGAACATATGATCCAGTTCCAGGGGATTGATGGCCCGCAGACCATTAGTCGGATTGAACTGGCAGAAATTATTATTGCACGTTATGAAGAAATTATAGGCATGGTCCGCGAGGAACTGGTGAATAGCGGTGCATTACAAGGCCTGTATCATGGTGTGGTACTAACCGGAGATGCCAGTCATATTGAAGGCATGGTGAGTTTCGTCCGCCGCAGTATGGGCGTCTCAGCGCATCTGGGTAATCCGCCAGTCCAGGTTTATGCCGATGAGCAGCATCAGGCTGCACTACGCCGTTCGCAATATGCCTCGGCAGCGGGTTTGCTGATGTTTAGCCAGAGCGATACGCAAGATACCATCGTTGAACCGGATGAAGCAGAACAATTATCACTGGCACGGCGTGTCAAAAGAGCTTGGTTTGGTTTTAACGATACTTTGAAGTCTATTTTTTAAGTCGACTTTTTTTGTGAATATTGTTGAGAAGTTGTAGCTAATCGGGCAGATACTTGACAAGTTTAAGCTTGAGCAGCATTCTTAAAAACAATTTTATTAAGATTAAGGCAGTGTACGGGCTTAGTGACTGCCAATTATGAATTAGGAATTTTATAGGTCATGGCCTCATTTGAATTTTTTGAAGACGATCATAGTGATAGCAATGGTCAAGCCCGTTTCACTGTATTTGGTGTAGGTGGCGCGGGTGGTAATGCTGTTCAGCACATGTTGCAGTCAGATATCCAGGGCGTAAAGTTTGTTTGTGCAAATACAGATAAGCAGGCGCTTGACCGCATGGAAGCCGAATTCAAGATTCAGCTGGGTGAGCAAAGTACCCGAGGTCTTGGTGCTGGTGCAAATCCGCAAGTCGGCCAGACAGCAGCAGAAGAAAGCCGTGAACTGATCCGTCAGCAGCTTGAAGGTACCGATATGGTATTTGTCACAGCCGGGATGGGCGGTGGTACAGGTACGGGTGCAGCACCGGTGGTGGCTGAGATTGCCAAAGAAATGGGTATCCTGACGGTAGGTGTGGTGACCACGCCCTTTAACTTTGAAGGTAAACGCCGTCTGCAATCTGCTGAAAAGGGTATTGAAGCGCTAGAGCAGCATGTAGACTCCCTGATCATTATTCCCAACCAGCGTCTATTGAAAGTCTTCCGTGATATTTCAATGAAAGATGCATATAAAAAAGCCGATGATGTCCTGCTCAATGCAGTACGCAGTATTTTTGATTTAGTGGTGCGTCCAGGTCATATTAACCTTGACTTTGCCGACTTGAAAACCGCTATGAGCACCCGTGGTTATGCCATGATGGGTGTCGGTCTGGGCCGTGGCGAAAACCGTGCGCGTCAGGCAGCAGAGCAGGCGATCCGCAGCCCATTGCTTGACAACGTGACGATCATGAATGCTAAAGGTATCCTGATTAACGTGACTGGTGGGGATGATGTAACCTTCGGTGAAATTGAGGAAATCACAGATGTAGTGAACCAGATCGTTGATCTGGACGAAGGTCAGGTATTCTATGGTACGGTATTTGATCCGGATGCGCGTGATGAAATTAGTGTGACTGTGATAGCAACGGGTTTAACACGTAACTCTGCTGACTCGGTAGAACCGGTAAAACGTAGCACGGCACAGGCTACACGCCCAAATGCTGCGCCACAGGCTGTAGTTGAAGATGATGATGTTCCTGCGATTCAGCGCCAGCATCAAGAAGGAGCGGCAGTGGTGAATACTTCTTCAGTTTCCAGTCCGCGTCCTACCCCAATGAGTATTCAGGATTATCTTAAAAATCAACAACGTAAATAACATGTAACAGTATGTGTTTACGATGTTTGCACATAAAAGGTGGCTTTTAGGCCACCTTTTGTTTTTTATCAATGGCCAAATATGCTAACGTATAGCGGTTTTGTTGATGAACAGATGAAAGAAGCATGTTGAAACAGCGTACCCTGCAACGTATCGTGAAAGCGAGCGGAATCGGTCTTCATAGTGGGCAGAAAGTCATGATTAACTTTGTGCCGCACCATGCCGATGGGGGAATTGTGTTTCGTCGTATTGACCTGAATCCGCCGGTCGACATTCCTGCTGATGCTTTATTAATCCAGGAAGCCTTTATGTGTTCTAACCTGGTGCAGGAAAATGCCAAGGTGGGCACAATTGAACATGTGATGAGTGCCATTGCGGGGCTGGGAATTGATAACTTGATTATTGAAGTTTCAGCTTTCGAAGTGCCAATTATGGACGGAAGTGCAGGACCTTTTATTTATCTGATCATGCAGGGCGGTCTGCAAGAACTGGATGCGCCAAAGAAGTTCATCAAAATTATCAAGCCAGTAGAAGCTTTGCTGGATGATAAACGGGCAGTTTTTAGTCCACACGAAGGTTTTCAGCTGAATTTCACCATTGATTTTGATCATCCTGCCTTTAAAAAAGAGCATCAGTCTGCCAGTATCGATTTCTCCACAGAAACCTTTGTCTATGAAGTCAGTGAAGCACGTACTTTCGGCTTTATGAAAGATCTGGACTATCTGAAAGCCAATAATCTGGCACTTGGTGCCAGCCTGGAAAATGCCATTGGCGTAGATGATACTGGGGTGGTTAATGAAGAAGGCTTGCGTTTCTCGGACGAGTTCGTGCGTCACAAGATTCTGGATGCAGTGGGAGACTTATACTTGCTGGGGCATCAGATTATTGCCAAATTCGATGCTTATAAATCTGGCCATGCCTTAAATAATCAGCTTTTACGCAATGTAAAAAGCGATCCAGGTTGCTATGAAATTGTAACATTTGATGACGCAACTCAATGTCCAATCCCCTATGTCCAGGTCACATAAGTCGTTGTCTTTATGTTAGTGTGTAAAAAAATAATAATGCTATTGTGATGGCGGTCACATGAATTTCAGCGACAAAATTATTACATTTAATTGCGATGTTACTTTTTATTGCTTGCCAAACGTAACAAAGCTTGGCTAAGCTTAGGGTCGCCTATAAAGTCGGCAGCATTACGAAGTAATTCTTGTGTTTCCGGATTTAAAGTTTTTTTAGATTTCTCTAGTACCGGCTCCGCTTGCACAGGACTTCGCAGGCAGACCTGAATTTTAGTTAAATCTTTTAATTCATTTATTTGAGAGAGTTGTGAAACATACTGTTTTTGAAGATAAGCCAGTTGACTGATCATGGCTTGGTTCTCTCCAGTAATTGTTAACACACCATTTTGATAGCAAGCAACTTGCCATTGTTCCGGTTGAGGCAATAAGGGTTGTATGAGTTTCGTAAGTTTCTGCCATGCAGTTACTTGGGTTGAGAGAAACGTAAAGTTTCCTGTTTTGATCTGTTTTCTTGTTTTTTGAAAGACGTTGACGGGTTCTGACATATACATAATTCCTACATGTTTATGGCTTAATCTTATGCGCTTCTTAAAGTGGATATCAAGGAAGAGAGCTTCAAGAAACTCGATTAAGCAGTTTAGAGAGGTTTTTTATGCATACGCGACGTATTTTGTTGGCATTTTCTTTAGCGGCATCGGCTGCTTCGGTAGCATTCGCAGACTTGGTGGACTTAAGTCAGGAAAATAGCTCAACAGATCGTATCGAGCAATTGACGCGTACTCTTGCACAGGGCGCTTATACTCATCCAGATGACATTGATGTTCCTGCTCAGACCAAATTAAATATTCAGCTGCGTGAAAAGCCTGTCGAGCTGAATAATCAAACCATTGCACAAAAATATGGTCGCTCTTCGGCTCCATCCAGAGCAGCTTCTGTCAGCAATCCGTATTCCTGGTTAATTGCCCATCCCCTTCCAAATGCACGTGTAAGCTCAAACTATGGCGGTCGTACCATGGGAGGGCGTGCTGAAAATCACTCAGGTTTAGATTTGGCAGCGCCAAGCGGTACACCCATTTATGCCACAGGTCCGGGTATTGTGACCAAATCAGGCTGGGGTACAGGCTATGGTCAATATGTGGAAATTAATCATGGCAATGGTTACCTCACTCGTTATGCACACGCATCGCGTCTGATTGCACGCGTGGGAGATCGCGTAACAGCAGGTGAACATATTGCAAACGTTGGCTGTACAGGTCGCTGTACGGGTCCGCATTTACACTATGAAGTGGTTAAAGACGGTCAGCGTAAAAATCCATCTACTTATTTGGCAATGTTACCTTAAGTCTTTGACTCGATTGTTTTAGCTTAATCTGACTTACAGTTCGTTCTGCCTCCAAAAAGCGGTTAGCTCTCAAAGTTCTTCAATATATAAATCGAATTGAGGAAACTTTAGGCTCATCGCTTTTATGTTTTATATTATCATCTGAGATGATACGTGCAGTATATTAAATGCACGTTATTGACCATTTTTTGTTGTATTGTGTAATAAAACGTCAATAGGTATTTAGCTGCTAAATAGTAGCTCTAGGGTGCATTCAGCTAGGGCCATACCTGCCCAAGTCTAAATTATGATACATATAAGTAATTAGGTTAGGCTTTTAGGAACGGTAGAATTATGGCGTTTTATGGCGATACAGACGCGCAAGAAACCCAAGAATGGCAAGAGGCTTTTGATTCGGTTTTACAACATGTAGGCACCGAGCGCGCAGCATTTTTATTAGAAAAACTTTATCAGCGTGCAATTGCAAAGCATGTTCCTATCCAGCGCTTGAATACTCCTTATTTAAATACGATTTCGGTGGAAGAACAACCTGCCATGCCGGGCGATGCGGACATGGAGCGTCGTATTCGGGCCCTGATTCGCTGGAATGCGCTGGCGATGGTTTTACGTGCCAACAAGAGTGGTGATGACCTGGGTGGCCACTTGGCCAGTTTTGCTTCCTCAGCAACTTTGTATGATGTGGGCTTTAACCATTTTTTCCGTGCCAGCAGTGACCACTTTGGCGGCGACATGATTTATTACCAAGGCCACTGTGCGCCTGGTATTTATGCGCGTTCTTTCCTGGAAGGCCGGTTGACTGAAGAGCATCTGAATAACTTCCGCCGCGAAGTGGGCGGTATTGGTTTACCGAGTTATCCTCATCCGTATTTGATGCCAGATTACTGGCAGTTCCCGACCGTCTCGATGGGGCTGGGGCCAATCATGTCCATTTATCAGGCACATATTCAGAAATACCTGATGAACCGGGGGCTGATTAAAGAAGAAGACCGTAAAGTGTGGGCTTATCTAGGCGATGGTGAAATGGATGAGCCGGAAAGCTTAGGCGCAATTTCTCTGGCTGGTCGTGAAAAACTGGACAACCTGATCTGGGTGGTGAACTGTAACCTGCAACGCCTAGATGGTCCGGTGCGAGGGAATGGCAAGATCATTCAGGAGCTTGAGTCATTATTCCGTGGTGCAGGCTGGCGTGTGATTAAAGTCGTTTGGGGACGTCACTGGGATCCGTTACTGGCCAAAGACAAGTCTGGCGCACTGAAAGCCGTGATGGAAGAAGCGGTGGATGGCGATTTTCAGCGTTACCAGGTGAAAGGTGGTGCTTATGCACGCGAAAAGTTCTTTGGTAAATATCCAGAAGCCAAAGAGCTGGTGAAAGATCTAAGCGATGAAGATATTGATAATCTGAACCGTGGCGGTCACGATCCGTACAAAGTTTTTGCCGCTTATGCTGAAGCATGTACTGCCAAAGGTCAGCCGACCGTGATCCTGGCGAAAACCGTAAAAGGTTATGGCTTGTCAGAGGAAATCGAAGCGGTTAATAAAACGCATCAAATCAAAAAGATGCAAATCAATTCTTTGAAATATGTGCGTGACCGTTTCAATCTTCCTTTCACTGATGAACAGCTGGAAGAAGTGCCGTTCTATCGCCCAAGTGAAAATTCTCCTGAAATCAAATATATGAAGGCTCGTCGTGAAGCGCTGGGTGGTTATCTGCCTGCACGTCGCAAGGATAGTGAACAACTGGCGATCCCTGAGCTTTCCGTATTTGATTCGGTGCTGGCGGGTTCAAATGGCAAAGAACAATCCACTACGATGGTTATGGTGCGTTTAATCTCTGCACTTCTGAAAGAAAAAGCAATTAAAGACCGCGTGGTACCAATCGTACCGGATGAAGCACGTACTTTTGGTTTGGAAGGCATGTTCCGTCAGTTGGGTATTTATGCGGCACATGGTCAGAAATATACTCCGGAAGACCAAGAACAGCTGATGCATTATCGTGAAGCCAAAGACGGTCACATGTTGCAAGAAGGGATTAACGAAGCCGGTGCCATGAGTGCCTGGGCAGCTTTGGGCACCAGTTATTCAACCAATAACCTGCCAATGATTCCGATGTACATGTACTACTCGATGTTTGGTTTCCAGCGTATCGGTGATATTGCCTGGGCGGCAGGCGATGCACAGGCACAAGGGTTCTTGCTGGGTGCTACCGCAGGCCGTACCACACTGAACGGTGAAGGCTTACAGCATCAGGATGGTCATTCACACATTCTGGCCAGTACCATTCCAAACTGTGTTGCTTATGACCCATGTTTCGGTTACGAACTGGCTGTGATCGTGCATGACGGTTTGAAGCGTATGTATGTGAATCAGGAACGCGTGTTCTATTATCTGACCGTGATGAATGAGAACTACGAGCATCCTGAAATGCCGCAAGGCGTGGAAGAAGGAATCAAGCGCGGTATGTACCTGCTTGAGGAAGATGAGAAAGCCACTGTACAGCTGCTAGGTTCTGGGGTCATTCTGCGTGAAGTGATCAAGGCAGCGAAGATTCTGCGTGAGGAATATCAGATTCATTCCAATGTCTATAGCGTGACCAGCTTTAATGAGCTTGCCCGTGATGGCATGGCCTGTGAAGAATACAATCGCCTGCATCCACTGGCAGAAGAGACCAAAGAGCCATGGATCTCCAAACAGTTGCGTGGTACAGACGGTATTGTCGTTTCAGCAACCGACCACATGCGCGCATATAGCGAACAGATCCGGGCTTATCTTCCAGATAACCGTCCATTTGTTGCTTTGGGTACCGACGGTTATGGTCGTTCCGATACGCGTGCCAATCTGCGTAGTTATTTCGGTGTCGATGCGGCTCATATTGTGGTCGCAACCTTGAAAAAACTGGCGGATGAAGGCGAAGTCGATGCACGTTTAGTGAAAGATGCGATTTCCAGCTTTGAACTTGATACCGACCGTCCGGTCGCTTGGGCACCACAGATCACGCCTGAGTTACATCCTGTGGCTGATTATAAAGAGGAGAACTAAGCATGCAAATTACGACTCCTGATATTGGGGTGGACAAGGCAACGGTTGCCGAGATTTTGGTCAAAGTAGGGGATAGCATTGCAATTGATGAAAGTATTGTTTTGCTGGAATCTGATAAAGCCTCGGTTGAGGTGCCCAGTACTTCAGCGGGAATAGTTAAAAATATTCTGGTGAATCAGGGTGATGAAGTTACTGAAGGTACTCTCCTGATTGAACTGACCGCAGAAGATGATGCTTCAAATGTGGTTGAGTCGCAAAAAGCCGATGCTACTCAAAAAACTTCAGAAAATACCCCAACCTCTTTGCCGGATCAAGAGATCATGCAGGAGCTGGCATCGCATCAGCCAAAAACGTCTGCTACGCCTGAGGCTCAAGCAGGCTCGGAAGTGGTCGATGTTCAGGTTCCAGATATTGGTGTAGAAAAAGCCACTGTCGGTGAGATTCTGGTGTCTGTCGGCGACCAAATTGAGCTCGATCAAAGCATCGTGGTGGTGGAATCAGACAAGGCAACAGTTGAAGTACCCAGTACGGTTGCAGGCACAGTAGAGTCCATCGACATCAAAGAAGGCGACACGATTAAAGAAGGGGTGGTGATTCTGAAAGTGAAAACTGCGCCTTCGATAGCACAGGCACAGACAGAAGCACCTCAAGCCGAAGTCACTCAACCGGAAACTCAGGAGAAAGCCGTCGAAGCACCGCAAGCTTCACTAGCACCTGCTGGTGATGTGGAAGTGAGGGTGCCTGATCTGGGTGTGGAACAGGCAGCTGTGGCTGAAATTCTGGTTCAGGTCGGTGATACGGTTGAAAAAGACCAAAGCATCATCGTGGTTGAGTCGGACAAAGCGACAGTCGAGGTGCCAAGCACAGCCGCAGGCACGATCAAGGCCATTCATGTTGAGCTGGGGCAAAATGTCTCTGAAGGCATTGCACTGCTGACGATTGAAGCTGAAGCACCAGCAGAAGCTGCTCCTGTTGCAGCCAAGGCAGAAGTAGCAAAAGCAGCAGAAGAATCAAAAGTGCCTGCTACAAATGCAGCACTGACACCTGCGGCATCTTCTAATCAAGCAGTCGCGACGTCTGATAATGCAGACAAGCTGACCAAAGAACAGAATGCTGCCAATGCTCAAGTTTATGCAGGTCCTGCTGTACGCAAGTTGGCTCCAGAGTCTGGAAGGTATTGGCCAGCATCCGCGCCGTGGTTTCACCTACCCCCCGAATACCGAGTGCATAGATAAATGCTGCCAGTGTGGTTTTCTTGCTGTTTTCAATCGCATCCAGCAGGTTCT
>NZ_SMTB01000094.1:0-9625 GCF_006864105.1 Acinetobacter sp. RF14B
TCAGCTGGTATTACAACGTCGCAATATTCCCGTCGTGCCTGAATATCAACCTATATTGCATCGACCCCAAGCCTATCCGCAACGGGCAAAAGTCGTCAGGCCAGCAGGGGAGGAAATTCATGTCGACTATGATCTACTGGCACAAATGAAAAATGCCAGTGACCGTCCTGCTGCACCGCCTACCGTCTATCGTACCCTCGACTTTCTATTAGAAAAAGGCTTTATTCATCGCCTGACTTCTATTAATGCCTATATTCCCTGCTGTCATCCGCGTGAAGGTCACCAGGCTGCCTTTTTAATTTGTACGGCGTGTAAGGCCGTCAAAGAAGCTTCTGCACAGGATCTGCTGAATCAGCTAGATGCTCTGGCCGCCTCTGATGGTTTTAGCTCACACCACAGTATTATCGAGATTTCAGGAACCTGTCAGCAGTGCCAGAACAAAGCATGAGCTCCGATCCTCTGATCCAACTTTCGAATATTTGGGTCAATATTGATGAGCGCGACATTTTAAAAGCCGTAGACTTTTCTTTACAAGAGAGAGAAATTGTCACGCTGATTGGTCCGAATGGTGCAGGTAAATCTACCTTAATTAAAGTCATGCTCGGAATTGTAAAACCACAATCCGGTAAGGTACTGAGCAGCCGGAGCTTAAAATTTGCCTATGTACCACAAAAATTCAATCCATCGCACAGTCTGCCTTTACGTGTCAAAGATTTACTGGCTCTAGAAAAATGTCCAGCCAAAGTTAAAGCAGAAATTATTCGTGATACAGGCATCAGCAAGCTGGAAAATTCCAAGGTGCAGCAATTGTCAGGTGGGGAACGGCAACGTGTATTACTGGCACGCGCCCTGCTGCGCCAACCGGATATTCTGGTTTTAGATGAACCGATGCAAGGTTTGGACATTCAGTCTGAAGCAGAACTGTATGACTATGTACGCAGTCTGCCAGAAAAATATGGCTGTGCCATTTTGATGGTGTCGCATGACTTACAATGGGTGATGCAAGGGACCACGCGTGTCGTCTGTTTAAATAAACATATTTGCTGTAGCGGCTCTCCAGACACGGTACAGCAGCACCCTGAATACCAGGCCATTTTTGGTAGTAACCGGGTATTCTATCAACACCATCACGAGCACTGCGCGCATGGTGATTCGGCCATCCCCTGCCAACAGGACCCTCGTCCACATATTCACCCCGAGCCGGAAGCTTAAACCATGATGGACTGGCTAGACCTCCTTTTACCTGCCTGGATCATGGGAACGCTCCTCGTGTTCCTCACAGCCCCACTTGGCTGCCTGATGTTGTGGCGCCGTATGTCCTTTTTCGCTGATACCATGGCACATGGGACTTTGCTCGGTGTGGCGATCGCGGGGGCCTTAAGCTTACCGCTCTGGATCGGTGTAACCTTTCTGGCTTTACTGCTGGTGGCTATTCTCTGGATATTGCATGACCCACGCCTGCCGAATGATGCTTTGCTGGCCCTGTGTTCGGCGACTTTGCTCTGTTCAGGTCTGCTGTTTATCCAGCATTTACCCAGTTTAAGACCGGAACTACTCAGCTATTTATTTGGTGATCTACTTACCATTTCATGGGCAGATTTACCGACCTTTGCAGCGGTCATTATTCTGGCCCTGGCGGTGCTCTATAAAAACTGGCAGGCACAGATCCAGATCGCGATTGATCCGGATATGGCAGTCAGTGAAGGGGTGAATGCCAAATGGCAGCGCCTGATCTTTATGCTGCTCTTGGCTTTATTTACCGTACTCGCGCTGCGTGCAGTAGGCTCCTTACTGATGGGTGCATTGCTGGTCATTCCAGCCTTAACTGCCCGACTGTTAGCTCATTCTCCCAAACAGATGGTGATCTGGGCTTTTGTGATTGCACAGATTGGCGTGACGGTTGGGCTGTGGTCAAGTGCCGGCTTAAATACTTCGACCGGCTTAACCATTGTCCTGACCATGGCCATGTTATTTGCCCTTATATTTACCCTACAAAAAGTTAGAAAATCAAACTAGGCTGCCATGACGAAGCGTTACTTTATCAGTGCCTGTCTGCTTGGCCAGAAAGTTCGTTATGATGGACAAGACTGTCTAATCAAAGAAATCGTTGAGCAGCTCCTTGCTCAGCAATATGTCAGCTTATGCCCAGAAGTTCATGGCGGCTTGGCCATTCCACGCCCGCCCGCTGAAATTCAACAGGGTTCTGGACTGGATGTACTTCATCAGCAGGCATCGGTCTTGGATAGAGAGGGAGAAGATGTATCACAGGCCTTTATACAGGGTGCTTATGCGGCCTTAAAAGTTGCGCAGGATTTTCAGGTTACAGACGCGATTTTAAAAGCCAACAGCCCTTCATGTGGTAGCCATCTGATTTATGATGGTTCGTTTACGGGAAATAAAATTCAGGGAGATGGGGTTACCGCAGCCTTATTTAAGCAGCATGGTATAAAGGTCATCACAGAGGAAGAGTTTCTAGCAAATTTATCCAGTTTGAATTCTTGAATTTTTTGATCGCTGTCCGAGAAGCCCTATACTCAGCCATTCTAAAAACAACAGCTTATTGATGAATATCCAGACCATTGATCTTTTGACACGCTACCATATTTAGGCGACTCAACGTCTGACGGCAGCACTTGAACCTCTCTCTGATGAGGACTTCTGTAAGGACTGCGGTCTATTTTTTCAAAGCATTTCCGGTACTTTCAATCATTTATTGCTGGCTGACCACTTATGGTTTTCCCGTTTCTATCACGGGTTTTCACCGATACTACCTTTAAATCATATTCTTGAACCAGATCGTACGGCCTTGCTCAAACGACTCAATCAAAGCTGTCTGCAATGGCAAAGCTTAGGCACTGCTTTAAATCAAGACCTTTTAAATAGCTTAATCAGCTATCGAAGCTCGCGTGGCCAAGCTCTGCAACTTCCTTATGCTGCCACATTAATACACGTTTTTAATCATGCCACCCATCACCGTGGGCAAATCACTGCTGCCCTCATAATGCTAGACTACGCCTCGCCTGAACTGGACATGATATATATGCTTCTAGATAAGCAAAACCCCTCAACTCATTGATGTACCAGACTTAATAAAAATGCCGCGCCCGCAAATAAGACCGCAAAACTCCGATTCATCACCTTTTGCTGTTTCGCTGAACTAAGTAAGCGTAAAACTTTGGCAGCAAGTCCGGTATAACCGGCCATCACAATCAGATCAATGATAATCATGGTTGCGGCCATAATTACATACTGAATCCATTGCGGTTTGGACAGATCCAGAAACTGCGGCAATACAGCCAGCAAAAATACAATCGCTTTGGGATTACTCAGATTGACCAAGAAACCGTTTAACAGCAATTTTCCGGCTGATTTACGGGCCAGTTCATGCTGAATCTGGATAGATTGCACTGGTGCTTTCCATTGTAAAAAAGCCAGATAAAGTAAATAGATAACTCCAAACCATTTCACCAGCAAAAATGCCCAAGGTGTTGTGGCAAAAAGCACTCCTGCCCCGGCTGCTACAATTGCAATTTGTACCAGCAAGGCCAGCTGTAGGCCCAGCGCATTCCAGTATCCCTGACGAAAGCCATAATTCAAGCCACTCGACATGGACGCAATTGCACCCGCACCCGGTGAAATACTAATCACCCAGCAGGCCAACATATAGGCAAACCAAACTTGATAGGACATGACATAGCTCAGTAGCAGTTTTGCCGAGTATTATATGACTTTTCCAATATCTTCAGGTCAAAATCCTGGTGAAATTCAAGTCGAATACTATTCACTCTGTAGCGATTCAGGCACAATAGTTTGATTGAAAAACAGAAATTTATTACAGGATTCATGAATGTCTGCCCAATCTGTAATTTTGCCATTACCCTCAGATCATGCTCGTTTTATTGTGCTACGTCTGCAAGATTTAAGCCTTGAAGAACTTAAACAACAATTAGAACTGTTATTTAGTACCCGTGACCGTTTGATTACCCAGCATCCTCAAGCACAAATTAAAACCGCAGTCGCTTTTGGCCCTGAGCTTTGGTCACGACTTTATTCACAAAGCCCTGCCGGCTTTCAACAGCTTGAGCCGATTCAGGGTTCATTTGACATGCCAGTCGTACCTGCAGATGTTCTGATTCATATCGCCAGTGCACGCGCAGATATCTGTTTCGCTTTAAGCCAGGCTTTTTTTGAAGGCATCCGTGACAAAGTTCATGTTCTGGATGAGCGTGTCTGCTTCCGTTATTTTGATGGCCGTGATATTACCGGTTTTATTGATGGGACAGAGAACCCGCAATTTCCTGATGACCGTGCTGAGGTCGCTTTACTCGGTGAAGATGCAGGCATTTTCCAGGACGGTTCATTCATTTTCGCACAGCGTTATGCACATGATCTGGAAAAATGGAAAAAGTTAAAAGTTGATGCCCAAGAACAAGTGATGGGTCGTAGTAAACTGGAATCCATCGAACTGGAGGATGAGGTAAAACCTGAAAATGCGCACGTTGCACGTACTGTAGTGGAAGATGAGGAAGGTGAGGAAATGGAAATTCTGCGTCATTCTCTACCTTATGGTGATGGCCGTGGTGACCAAGGTCTATTCTTTATTGCCTATACCAAAGACTTAACCATTATTGATGCCATGTTAGAGCGCATGTTCGGTACCTCTGGCGATGGAATCCATGACCGCTTGCTACATTTTGTAACTCCAATGGATGGCGCCTATTACTTTGCACCGAGTGAGGAGTTGCTGGAAGAGGTGTTGGAAGGGTAAGAATAAAAAAGCCGGCGTAGGTCTGATTTTTATAAATATTTGAATTAATTAAATAACCTGAATCGCAGATAAGAAATTCACTTAAAAAAAAGGTGGCTGAAAACCATTAGGGAGTTACCACACCACCTACGCCTTCAGCCACCATGTTCCATTTCACATATTTCTTCTGCATCATTGATGATTTTTTCAGAAATTTGAAGCAACCTATTGGAATTTTTTAAAATACAGCAACAAACGTTTGAGAATGGGATCTTTTCTTAGCCTCGCTCTTTAGTGAGGCTTTGATGTTTCTAAAGCTTTCATTTTCCTGTACGCATGCCTTAAACTGCTTGTGCAGTCACTTGTACATACCGCACCACGCCGTCCTGATAAAGCTTAGCGCAAAGCTTCGCAGTCATCTGAATTTTAAAATCATCCAGCACTTGCGCTTTAATGTTTGGTTTGGATTTGTTTGAATTTAAAGTTGTTTCAACATAATTCGCAAAGCCTGAAAATACGGCTTCAGTCAGATCTTCAATCTGAATATTTTTAAATTCAAATTGGGTTAGACAGTCCTGTAGGACCTCTACACTCATTAAGTCGTTTAAATTCACATCAGCAGATTTAAGCAGCAGCTGATATTGACGTTGTTTAAATGGACTTAAATATTCCCAGTTTTTGGTCAGGACCAGATGATGAAAACCGATTCGTGCATTTGAATTCAAAACATTGCGAAGCTGCGCCAGGAATAACGGCACAGGGCTATGATAGGCCGCATCCAGACTAAGCACGACATCAAAACGCTGGGGCAATTGCATGTCTTTTAAATGCAGAAAAGATGTCTGATAAATAGCATTTAGCTCGGGAAGATGCTGTCGAATATTGCTGACATAAGCAGGCTGTAACTCGACACCTGCCAGATACTGGACCTGATACTGCTGTTGCCAATGCAGCAAACTGGCTCCCTGACCACAGCCCAAATCAAGTAATTTATCTTTTGAATTTAAATGGACGGCTTGCGCCAGATGGTCAGCCAGATGACGGCAGGCCGTGACATAATCCTGCTCACCTGCCTGCCAATATCCCAAATTGCTCCAGGGCAACTGTGCCTGATCTCCCAACAATGTTGCCTGAATGGCATATTTATGTTGAGGAATAGCTTGACGCAGTCGCTGGAGCCATTTCATTTTAGTAACCG
Organism: Acinetobacter sp. RF14B; assembly: GCF_006864105.1. Taxonomy (NCBI): domain Bacteria; kingdom Pseudomonadati; phylum Pseudomonadota; class Gammaproteobacteria; order Moraxellales; family Moraxellaceae; genus Acinetobacter; species Acinetobacter sp. RF14B. The sequence goes on from NZ_SMTB01000094.1 coordinate 5,946, forward strand.
AGTTGTGGAGCAACCTCTACTTTAGGTTTGAGTCCTTTAAATGGCAACGGCGCACCCAGAATTTCTGCAATTTTCATTGCCGAAGTTACGGCCGATTCCAAAATCGGCAAGCCGTCGCATGACCAGGAACCACAGAAGAAGACTTTACGGTTCAATTCCAGATGGCGTTGCTGTAATTCCTGATTTAGGGCGACCGTATTGGCATCTACCACCGCACGGGTCAGCTTCACCGAAGAAATGATTTTTTTCGGATCAATGTCAGTGACTGGACGCCAGGTCTGAAATACCGGAGACTTACCCACCAGGGTCGGTTCAATGGCATTCAGCCAGATGGTAAACTGCTGACGGGTGAACTTACGGTCCATCATATAGCTCAGTACAGCCCAGTCTTTACGCTTCGGCGGCATCACGCTGCTATCGCTATGAATTACCAGCTCACCCTGTTCAAACTTAAATTTCTTTAACAGCGCAATGTCATCTTTGAATTGTGACTGATCGAGAAATTCTTCAATATGCACGGTGGGTGTTGCCACCACCACCCGGTCAAAACTTTTTACCAGACTGGCTGAATTCTCTACCAGTACCTTGTCATCCTGCTGCTTGATAGACACAATCCGTGCGCCGCTTTCGATTTCAATGCCTTCAATCAGTTTATCGACCAGCGCTGGCGTGCCGCCCTGTAGACGCAGCAAGGCATCCCCATCGGTCAACTGACGCAGGAAGGTGAGTAAAGGTTTGGCTGGCCATTCTCCGATGGTTTTCGGATTACAGGTACAGATGGTATACAGTACCGGCATCACCGCACCATGCCAGAATACTTCCTCGATTTCGTTACGGTTAATAAATTCTGCCAGGCTGATGTCCTGATGATCGGATTTAAAAAATTTCGTCAGCGCTGTTTTGAGTTGCAACAGGCCTTTGACCAGTCGCCAGCCATATTGCTGGATCCCTTTACGGTTATTGATAATTGGAATATTGCCAATTCGGCTGCGTGAAGTGGTTAGCCAGGTTTCGGTCCGGTCTTCAAATAACCAGCTACAGGCCATGTAGGTACGTACCGGATAGGTTTTAATGCCCAGATGAGTGGCCAGGCTCAGCGTATTCTTCCACAGATAAGGATTCATCACACGTAAAGGGGCATCAATCAAGCCACCTTCAAACTCGAGGCTATGGCTGTCCATGCCGCGACCCTGAAGCGCTTCAAAGATGGTGATATGATGTCCTGCGTCCTGAAGAATTCTGGCTGTAGCCAGTCCGGCCATGCCACTACCAATTACTGCGATATCCAAGCTGATCATCCGTCATTGAAAAACTGAAAGAAATTATGAACCATGCACCCGGCAAACAGGTTATTAAAATCTTCCAGAATATTTTTTTTTCGTAAACCTCTATTAACAGAAATTTCCATGATTTTTTATCCCGCTCAGCACCTTGGAATAATTTTTAAAATACGACTGGTTATCTTTATTTTTAATTTAGTTATAAGAAAAAAATATTTAAAAACATATGTTTTTTTTAACCATTATTTTAACAACCGGTTTACAAAAAATCCGCTAAGTGTATAATGTAGCCATTATAAAACTATAAATTCATCCAGAAGTATCAAGATGGATTTATAAGAAAATCACTCAAAACAATAAAAACTACAGCGCATAAAAAGATCAAAGCCTCTGCAAAAGCAGAGGCTTCTTTGTTTTCTGGACTGAAATATCTTTAGCTCTTCACGGGAATTTTACCAAAGCGGCCCTGATTGAAATCTTCAAAGGCTTGAATAATTTCAGCTTTATTATTCATTACAAATGGACCATGCCCCTGGATTGGCTCATTGAGCGGTTCACCACTGAGCAGCACAAACTGGCTGTCCTGATAGGCCTGTAACTGAATCACAGAATCACTGTCACGGGCAAACATAACAATGGAACTGTCCAGCACTTTTTGCGCGCCATTCACCACCAACTCCCCCTTTAACAACACCAGTAGAGTGGTATGGTGTGCGGGTACATCGAGGAAGGTTTCATATTCTGCTTTTAGCTCCCCATCCCATACATTAACCGGGCTGAAAGTTTGGGCAGGACCATGATGTCCTCCATATTCTCCTGCAATCACCCGGATATGCCCGGCCTCATGGTCCATTTCAATGCGTGGAATCTCTGCTTTGGTGATCGCCTGATAAGCCGGCGCAGTCATCTTGTCCTTGGCTGGCAAGTTCACCCAAAGCTGTACCATTTCAAACAGGCCACCCTGCCGGGCAAAGTCTGGAGAATGAAATTCCTCATGAATCACACCTGCACCTGCAGTCATCCATTGCACATCGCCTGCCTGAATCGTGCCGCCACCACCACTGGAGTCCTGATGTGTGACCTCACCCTGATAAGCCAGGGTCACCGTTTCAAAGCCACGATGTGGATGTGAACCTACACCGCGCTGTACCGTCGCGGGATCAAAATGGTAAGGCGCAGCATAGTCCAGTAATAAAAATGGGCTGATGGCCTGACCTAAGCGGTCATAAGAAAACAGGTTTTTGACTGGAAAGCCGTCACCTACCCAGTGCATGTGCTGGTTACGGTAGACACCGATCACTTTTTTCATCTTTTCACTCCTATATAGACGATAGGATAAACATATGCTTATTTTAAGCATTCGCCTGCGCCCAAGATAGAGTAAGATTAATATTCAGTATTCCAAATATAGGACAGTAATATCTTTAAACCGCTAAAAAAACTTTCTATAAGTCTTTAAAAACAATAGAAATTAGGCTTTGTCCTATTTTCAAGATTAAGCTTCCTGTAACCTGGGCTTATTTTGTCTCATTTTCATGACTATTATGGAGCTCAGGGACGTCGGCAATACATAGCTCAAGCCGGTGTCTCCAATACTGAATAACGAGGAGTATAAAAATGGCTAAGCCCTATGTACGTTTAGACAAAGACAATGCAGCTGTTCTGTTAGTAGATCATCAAACCGGTCTGCTCTCTCTGGTTCGTGACATTGATCCGGACAAATTTAAAAACAACGTGCTGGCACTGGCTGCCGCTGCAAAATACTTTAATCTTCCTACTATTTTAACCACCAGTTTTGAACAAGGCCCGAATGGTCCTTTGGTCCCGGAACTGAAAGAAATGTTCCCAGATGCCCCGTATATCGCCCGTCCTGGCCAAATCAATGCCTGGGATAATGAAGACTTCGTGAAAGCGGTTAAAGCAACCGGAAAAAAACAACTGATCATTGCAGGCGTAGTCACTGAAGTATGTGTGGCTTTTCCTACGCTTTCAGCACTCGCAGAAGACTTTGAGGTCTTTGTCGTCACAGATGCTTCGGGTACATTTAACCATCTCACCCGTGATTCTGCTTGGGATCGTATGTCTCAGGCAGGTGCACAGCTTATGACCTGGTTCGGTACTGCATGTGAATTGCACCGTGACTGGCGTAACGATATTGAAGGTCTGGGGGCTTTATTTGGCAATCATATTCCTGACTATCGCAACCTCATCAACAGCTATAACCAGAATACTGCAGAAAAATAATCCCATCGAGTACTTAAAAGCGGCCTTCGGGCCACTGCTGTCCCATAGTTTGCTTTAAATAAAAAAACCTGAGTCCTAACAGTTAAAATATGAGTGCAAACAAACACTTTAACGACTAGGATTCAGGTTTTGTCACATCAGAATACCGTATTTCAT
>NZ_SMTB01000095.1:0-9465 GCF_006864105.1 Acinetobacter sp. RF14B
TCTTGAATTTTCTGCCAGATATCATCGGTAAGAAGAGTGCGTGCCATTGAAAATGTAGAAATAAAAATAACTCAAAGGAGGATTTTAAGTATTTAAAACCAATTCTTCAAATGAGGACACGCCCTAGTATTGGTAAGCTGTCATGCAGAGAATCCTTCACCTTCAGACACAGCTACTGATTCTGCTACCGTAAGGTCGAATGCTGCTCAATCTGCTCATCCCATTGCGATTTCCCAGTCCTATACAGTCGAAAAAATTGCGGAGTTTAATGAACCTTGGGCCTTGGTTGAATTGCCCGATCAGCGTTTATTGATCACTGAAAAAGCAGGACAATTAAAGCTGTTTAATCCAAAAAATCGTAATAGCCAAACGATTCAAGATCTTCCCAAGGTCGCTTATGGTGGACAAGGTGGTTTGGGCGATGTTGCCTTGCATCCTGATTTTGCCAAGAACCAGTGGATATATCTCAGTTATGCCGAGCGCGGACAGGGCGGATATGGTGCAGTGGTGATTCGTGGCCGGCTGGATTTAAATCAAAACCGGTTGACAGAAGTGAAGCGTATCTGGACTCAAGTACCTAAATTTAAAGGACAGGGGCATTATGCGCACCGTCTGTTATTCGGATCGGATGGTAAACTCTGGATCAGTTCTGGTGAGCGCCAGCAATTTGATCCCGCACAGGATCTGCAATCCAATGCTGGCAAAATAATTCGCCTGAATGATGATGGATCTATCCCTAAAGATAATCCATTTATGAGTCAGGGAACGATTGCACAACAAATTTGGAGCTTGGGGCATCGTAATCCCTTAGGTATGGCATTTGACCCACGAGGGAAACTCTGGGTGATTGAAATGGGACCTAAGGGGGGAGATGAGCTGAATAAAGTGATCAAAGGTAAAAACTACGGTTATCCTCTGGTCTCGAATGGCGACCATTATAATGGTAAGCCGATCCCTGATCACCATACCCGTCCGGAATTTGAAGCCCCTGTGCTGGACTGGACGCCTGTGATTTCTCCTTCAGATCTGCTGTTTTATACAGGCAATAAGTTTCCAGCCTGGAAAAATAAAGCCATTATTAGTGGTTTGTCTTCTAAAGCCATTATTGTGGTAGATACTGCACAGTCTCCAGTGAAGGAAGTCCAACGTCTGGATATGAAACAGCGTATACGCGGTGTTATTCAGGCTAAGGCAGGTCATTTGTGGGTAATTGAAGATGGTCAGCGAGCGGGCCTGCTCAAGATGAAAACACCTTAATTTTTCTTAAAGCTAATGACATTTTCGATACTCAAGTATCAGCTATCTGCTTCACCACTCAACTTATTCCTGTTGAAGGTGAAAATATTTCTATTCTCAAGGTCAAAGAAAAAGGCCCTTACTGCTGTTAGGGCCTTTTCAGATTTTGAAGGATCACTGCTGTGATACTGCATAGCCTTTTGCTAGTGCTATTTTTATTGTTATTGCAAGACGCCCTGTCTTGGTAGGTTCTCAATATAAGTCTCTGCTAGATACCGCAGTTGTGGTAGGTCAGAACAGAGTTCGGCGTCGACCATTCACTTAAGCACTGACATATTGAATCAGCTTATCCAGCGCAGATTTCAGGTTTTTAGTATCAAACTGATTGCCTTGGAAAGAATAATCCTTATTTCGGTTAAAGATGTCACGGATTTCGATCACAGCATTGGTATCTATCATGCCGAGCTGGGTGGCCACTTGGCGAATCTGGTCAATCGATCGTGAACCATTGGTAGCACCATAACTCACGTAGGCAGCAGGTTTGCCTTGCCATTCTTTAGCGAGATAATCCAGTGCATTTTTCAGGGCAGGGCTATAACCATGATTATATTCCGGACTAATAAAAATAAAGGCATCAGCAAGTGCAATCTTATCGGCCCAATCCTGCTGTTTAGGCTGGTCATAAATTCCGGTCAAAGGCAGATTGGCACCAGCAAACAGAGGTAAATCCCATTCTTTTAGATCGACAATTTCAGCTTCTACCGTGCTAAACCCTTGGCTTTTAATTTCCTCTAAGGCCCAGTGAGCGACTTTAATGGCGGTACGGCTTTCACGAATGCTGCCCACAATAATATAGATTTTCATGGTTTTTCCTTTTCTTATGAGGAGAGAGTGCCACCCTAATCGATTTTACCAAGATGCAGTAGCAGAAGTTTGTATGGATTTTAAAAAAAAAGCTCCTTCAGGAGCTTTTTTTAAATATTAGAGAATGAGGGGAAGTTTTACATCAATTTGACACCCTGCTGGCCTGCAGGTGTGACCTTGAATATTTCCACTTCAAACGTAATATTTTTGCCGGCCAGTGGATGATTGAAATCCACCTCGGTAATATCATCATTGACCGATTTTACTACACCGTACAGGGTAGTTTTAGCCTTGTCTTCAAACTCGATCATATGGCCTTCGATTGGACGTTCGCCAAACTTGACGGTATCGAATTTCTGTACATTTTCCGGGTTCCATGGACCAAAAGCATCCTCTGGTGGCAGACTGACCGTACGGCGGTCACCGGCACGCAGACCAAACAAGGCCTTTTCAAAGCCCGGTAACAGGTTGCCATCTCCAATCGTTAGGCTTACCGGTGCTTCACGGCTGCGGGTATTGTCAATTTCTACGCCATTTTCAATAGCGACCGAAAAATGAAGCTCGACTTTAGAGCCGTCTTCAACACGAGTTTCCTCGTTAGGATGAATAAAATCAGTCATGTTGCGCCTGTGCACATTGAATTCGGTGTTTTTCCAGGAAAAACGTATCGATCAGCATCAGAATCGTGCCCAAAGTAATGGCACTATCTGCAATATTAAAAGCAGGGAAATGGCTATTTTGGTAATACACGTGAATAAAATCGACCACATAACCCAAATAGATACGATCAATTAGATTCCCGATGGCACCGCCTAGAATCAGAGCAATAGCCAAGGGTAATACCTTCAGGTGTTTAGGCATACGCATCAGCCAGAACACGAAAATGATAGACACCAAAGCTGCCAGTGAAGTAAAGAAATAACGTTGCCAACCACCTGCATCGGACAGAAAACTAAAGGCAGCGCCATAGTTATGCAGCAATGTCCAGTTTAAAAAGGGCAGCACCGGAATCGGATCTGCGTAATTCAGATGCGTAACGGCAATCCATTTAGTCCATTGATCCAGAATAATGGCCAGAATTGCCAGTCCGATCCACCACAAATTGTGCGGATAGAACTGGAATAAGCCCTTTTTATGCTGTGGATTAGGCATATTTTCTCTCTTCGCCTTGGCCTGTTGGAAGGTTAATAATACAACGACCACAGAGACCTGGATGTGACGCATGGGTATTCACATCAGGCAGTACATGCCAGCAGCGTACACATTTTTCTCCATCGGCAGCTGAAACTTTTACATTCAGCCCTGCCAGATCAGAAGCTTCGCCCTGTGCAGCATCAAAGTCGTTGACGATCACTTGTGAGGTAATCAGAACAAAACGCAGTTCATCATCCAGTTTATCCAGGACCGCTTTCAGTTCATCATTGGCCCACAGCTCAACTTTGGCCGACAGGTTTGAACCTACAGTTTTCGCGCCGCGTGCAGCTTCAATAAACTTGTTCACCGCAGATTTTACTGAAATCAGGGTCTGCCATTCTGCTTCTGTTATCAGGTTGGCAGTTGATGCCACTGGAATCTTATACCATTCCGCTGTAAACACATATTTTTCTGCCTGCTCTGGAATCAGAGGCCACGCTTCTTGCGCAGTAAAGCTTAAGATCGGTGCCATCCAGCGTACAAAGGCTTGGACCAGATGATACAACGCAGTTTGCGCCGAATGACGGGCCTGTGAATCAGCTTTGGTGGTGTACTGACGATCTTTGATGATATCGAGGTAGAAACCACCTAAGTCATTGATACAGAAGTTAGTCAATGCACTGGTCACGATATGGAAATTCATATCTTCATAGGCTTGCTGAATAGTTTTTTGCACGTCCGTCGCACGTTGCAGAATGTATTGATCCAGCGCGATCAATTGATCAATAGGCAAGGCATCCGTTGACGGTTGAAAGCCATTCAGGTTGGCTAATAAGAAACGCAGGGTGTTACGGATACGGCGGTAACCATCAGATGCACGGCTAAAGATTTCTTTACCGGCAGTCATTTCATAACGGTAGTCGGCAGAGGCAATCCAGAAACGTAAACCGTCTGCACCCATATCTTTAATGATGTCTTGTGGGGTAATGATGTTGCCCAAAGATTTGGACATCTTGCGGCCTTTCTCATCAACTACGAAACCATGCGTCAACAAACCTTTGTAGGGTGCACGTTCATTGATGGCAATCGAGGTCAGCAATGAAGACTGGAACCAGCCACGATGCTGGTCTGAACCTTCCAGATACAAGTCAGCAGGATCAGTCAGTTCTTCGCGTTCACGTAGCACGGCAAAGTGCGTTGTACCAGAATCGAACCACACGTCTAGGGTATCGCGAACTGCATTGTAATGTTCTGCATCGGCGCCGATGAATTCAGAAGCATCCCGGTTATACCAGCCATCAATGCCTTCTTTTTCGATCAGTTGAGCCACTTCCTCAATCAGCTCAGGCGTACGTGGGTGCAGTTCATTGGTGTCTTTATGCACGAAGAATGGAATTGGCACGCCCCAGGTACGCTGACGTGAAATACACCAGTCTGGACGGCCTTCGATCATTGCTTCAATCCGGTTCTTACCCCAGTCCGGCACGAAACTGATTTCATTTTCAATTGCATTCAATGCTTTTGAGCGCAAGCCTTTGGCATCCATGCTGATAAACCATTGCGGTGTAGCACGGAAGATAATTGGGGTTTTATGACGCCAGCAGTGCGGATAGCTGTGTTTGATCGGTACATGGGCCCACAGTTGCTGGCTCTCAGCAAGGGCAGCAATAATTTTTGGGTTGGCTTTATAGATGTGTTCACCTGCAAAAATAGGTGAAGTAGGTAAATACACACCATTGCCGCCCACCGGGTTATCCACTTTCAGATTGTATTGCAAGCCGACTTTATAGTCGTCTACACCGTGGCCAGGCGCAGTATGTACTGCACCGGTACCGCTGGTGGCAATCACGTGTTCACCTAAAATAACCGGTACTTGGCGTTCAGCAATTAAAGGATGCTGTAATTGCAGGTTTTCCAGTTTTGCACCGGCAAAGTCTGCCAGAACTTCCACTGTGCCAAAGCCATAACGTTCTGTTGCAGACTCCACCAAATCTTTTGCCAGAATGAAGTTTTGATCTGCTTTTTCTTCGCCGCGGGCTTTGACCAGTTGATATTCAATTTCGGCATGCACTGCCACCGCCTGGTTGGCCGGCAGTGTCCAAGGTGTGGTGGTCCAGATGACGATATCAGTTGTATCAGCAACTTCAATGCCTAAACGTGCAGACAAATCCGCTAAATCCACTACGGTAAAACCGACATCAATGGCGTCAGATTTTTTATCTTCGTATTCAACTTCAGCTTCAGCCAATGCTGAGCCGCAGTCCAGACACCAGTTCACCGGTTTCAGACCCGGTTCGATGTGACCGGCTTTGGCAATCGCACCGAGTGAACGAACAATATCGGCTTCCTGTTTGAAGTTCATGGTCAGGTACGGATTGTCCCAGTCACCAAACACGCCCATACGGATAAAGTCTTTTTTCTGTAATTCGACCTGGGTATACGCATATTCACGGCAGTGTTTACGGAAGGTTGCCGCATCAACTTTGACGCCGACTTTTCCGACTTTTTCTTCGACTTTGAGTTCAATCGGCAGGCCGTGACAGTCCCAGCCCGGTACATACGGTGCATCAAAGCCGTCCATTACACGGCTTTTAACGATAATATCCTTCAGGACCTTGTTGACCGCATGGCCCAAGTGAATTTGGCCATTGGCATAAGGAGGGCCATCATGAAGCACATATTTTTTCTTGCCAATACGCGACGCACGAATCTGCTGATAAATGTTGTCGGCATACCACTCTTCTAACCATTTCGCTTCACGTACTGCCAGATTTGCCTTCATTGCAAAGTCAGTACCTGGGAGGTTTAGCGTGGCTTTATAATCCACTGCATTTTCAGGAGTTTGCTTATCGCTCATGCAAGTTGTCTTCCAATTTAATCCGTTGTTTTAACAGACACGTTTTACAATAAAAATATGAGATATTAAAAGGAAAATGTGGGGTGATTTCGACGAAACTCAAGCAGTTTCTCGACATCATCATCAATTCCAGCTTTTAGGGCTTCAAGCGAAGGATAATTCTTTTCGCCATGTAAATAGGTTAAGAATGTCACCCGCATTAACAGGCCATACAGATTAGCAGAAACATCAGGGAAATGTACTTCTAATCGCCATTCCGGATCTGCTTGCTGGATGGCTGGACGGGTGCCGACATGACCTGCGCCAAACAGAGCTGTCGGGTTATAGCCGGTAATACCGGTTTTGCTGGCATCTGCTGCCTGGACTCTGGCTTTCAGGGATTCTGTTTCACACACCACCTCTACACCATAAATACCATGCAGACACGGCTTATGCCGATTCAGGCGGACATTAATCGTGGGAAAATCAATGGTACGGCCGATTTGATCGCCATATTGCACCCGTCCGCTAATGCTATATGGACGTCCCAAGAGTTTGGCTGCCTGTGCCAGATCGCCAGCTTGTAGCGTTTGACGGATGCGGGTGGAACTGACACGTTCACCATCCAGCACGACGGTATCGAGATTGCTTACCTCAAAACCAAATTCACGTAAAAACTCACTATTACCTTGACGGTTTTTACCAAAATGGAAATCATCACCTAAGACCAGATGATCGGCATTGAGTTTGTCTTTTAAAATCGTGGCAAATTCTTCTGCACTCAGGCTGCGAAAGCGTTCATCGAATTTCGCCACCGCAATATAGTCGACCCCAAGTTCAGTTAGATACTCAACCTTTTCACGTAAGGAGGAAATACGCGGTGGAGCCTCATAACCTTTAAAAAATTCAAGAGGTTGTGGCTCAAAAATCATTACCACTGTTTTAAGCTGGTGCTGTTCTGCGACAGCTTTGAGCTGCCTGATCATGACCTGATGCCCCAAATGCACGCCGTCAAAATTACCAATGGTCACGGCAGTTTTGGCTAATTCAGTTCGAGGCGTTAAGGCATTAAGACGGAGCAGCTTCATGGGCAAATCAGGTGCTTAAAATGTGAAGAGGCTATATATTGCCATAATCTTTAGCTTTCGTCTTGTTGTGTTTTTAGGCAAAGTTTTTCGTTAAAATTCTTTTGAAATAAGTTAAATCGCTGTATTTCAACAATCCACTCCATTTTTCTTAGAACGGATGATGCTGAAAATAATCTCAATGCCCATATATAGCCCTTCAAATATCACGCTTGCTTCAACCGATAGCATCAGCGATTAAGCGGATTTTTATTCTGACCTGTTGAACATCTTTAGACAGAATATTGCGCCTGCTGCTATGACGCTGGCCTGAGAGTAAGTCTGCTTTACCCGGGTCTAGATGTGATGGCTGAACATTGCATTAAAAGAGGATCAGGAATCACACATTTTGGTCTCCCCAAGCGTTCATTCATCTCACCTGACCCAAATATAAAAAATGGTCTGGAAAAGGTGCAGCTTTTTTATTTGCAGCGTTCAAGTATTTACTTTTTAATAGCGGCCATCTATAGAAACTGAAATTGAGTGTTTTATGTCCGAGCATGCGTTGGTTATGGCCTTGCCAAGCGAATCCAAGGGTTTGTTTGAGGCAGAAGGAATTGAGGTGCATTACAGCGGTATTGGCAAGGTCAATGCGGCATTTAAAGCTTTTGAAGTGATTCAGACAACCGGCTGCAAGACTTTAATCAATTTGGGGACAGCGGGCAGTTCCCATTTTGATGCCCATGAACTGGTGGAAGTCAGCCACTTTGTACAGCGCGATATGGATGTATCGCCACTCGGGTTTGAAGTGGGCATTACCCCCATGGATCAGCACTTTCCAGGTGCAATCAAGCTGGCACCTTTTTTCACCGATTTACCGCAGGGCATTTGCGGAACCGGAGACAGCTTTGCAACAGGACAGCCCAAAGTTGCCTGTCAACTGGTCGATATGGAAGGCTATGCCTTGGCCAAAGTATGCAAGAAACTGGACGTACGCCTGATTTCGGTGAAATACATTACTGATGGTGCCAATGACGCAGCACCGCTCGACTGGGAAGACAACTTGTTGCTCGGTGCTCAAAAGTTATTATCTTTATATCAAAAAATCAAATAAACGGCAGGTCGGCGACCATAATTATTATGGTCGTATGCCAATCAATTCAAGCCCTGACAATCAGGCTTCATTACGGGGAATTACGCCATACAGCATCATGTGGACAGTATGCTGGACCACACGCTGGTGCATGCTACGATTCCGCAGGGTTTTGCCTGTGATCATTTCCATCTGGGTGGCAAAATCAGCATAGTTTTGCGTCAAGGCCCAAATATTCAAAATCAGTAATTCAGGATCAATATCTTTAGAAATTTTGCCCTGTTCCTGCCAGTTTGAAATGACTTTGGCTTTGCGCTTGACCAGCTTTTTTAGCGGTCCTTTCAGAATTTCCAGAATATGCGGCGCTCCCTGAATAACTTCCAAGGCAAATAAGCGCGAGGCTTTGGGCTGAGTACGCGATACCTCAATTTTTTGCATCAAATAATTGGTGATCGCTTCTTCTGGCTCCAGATCAGCCTCCAGCATTTGCAGAGGTGCGAGCCATTTTTGTAAAACTGTAGTTAACACCTCAACATACAGTGCTTCTTTATTTTCGTAATAGTAGAAAATATTCGACTTATGCATTTCCGCAATTTGTGCGATTTCATCCAGACTTGCGCCATTGAAACCATATAAGGAAAAGACATCGAGTGCAGCATTCAGCAGCTGGTTGCGTTTTTGAGTACTCTTTTTTTGTTCCATCAGTAATATTAAAACAATTAAAAAGGGGGATTTTTCATTGTACGTCAAATCATCAGATTTGTGCATCAACTACAAGGCTAATTTTTTGAATCATGATGATTTATTCTGTAGATAAGCGATGTAATCAGCATCGACTCGCGCGCCAATGATTAAAATACTAAGGGTATGAAATTATTTAAATTATCACTTAATTAATATAATAGTTTGATTTAAGCCGCTATGGGAAAAATTATTTAAAATTAATTAAGAAAAAAGTGCAAATCAAATCATGAAACCTGTTTAAAATACTCGGCCAATATTATTAAATACTCTCTTAAAATACATTTAAACACTCAACATCAGTTTGAATTTTAGGACAGAAACTCAGGTTAAAAAGATCAGCCGTGTATGTGGTATTAGCGGTTCCAGTTTAGGGCGTGTCCTCATTTGAAGAATTGGTTTTAAATACTTAAAATCCTCCTTTGAGTTATTTTTATTTCTACATTTTCAATGGCACGCACTCTTCTTACCGATGATATCTGGCAGAAAATTCAAGA
>NZ_SMTB01000096.1:0-9210 GCF_006864105.1 Acinetobacter sp. RF14B
AATTTATAAGGCAGACCTGAATATTGCCGACATGGATCAGCACCACTATGCGGATTATCAGTTTATGCTGTTGCTGGATGAACCGACGAACCATCTGGATGCAGAATCTGTATCTTGGCTGGAACGCTTCCTGAAAGATTTCCCGGGCACAATCGTGGCGATTACGCACGACCGTTACTTCCTGGATAACGTTGCCGAGTGGATTCTGGAGCTTGACCGTGGACATGGTATTCCTTATCAAGGTAACTACTCTTCATGGCTGGAGCAGAAAAATGCCCGCTTAGAGCAAGAGAACAAGCAGGAAGAATCTTTTGCCAAGGCGTTGAAAAAAGAGCTTGAGTGGGTTCGTACCAATGCTAAGGGTCAGCAGAAGAAAAACAAGGCGCGTATGGAGCGTTTTGAAGAGCTGAACTCGCGTGAATTCCAGCAGCGTAACGAAACTTCTGAAATTTATATTCCACCTGGTCCACGTCTGGGCAACAAGGTGGTTGAAGTTGAAAACATCAGCAAATCCTTTGGCGATAAGCTGCTGTACAAGGATTTATCTTTCACTGTACCACCAGCGGCAATTGTCGGAATCGTGGGTCCAAACGGTGCAGGTAAAACAACGCTATTCCGCATGATGACTGGCGAACAGCAACCGGATACCGGTACTGTAACGCTGGGTGATTCGGTTAAAGTGGCGTATGTGGGTCAGATCCGCGACACGCTGGATGATAATAAAACCGTTTGGGAAGAAGTGTCTGGTGGCCTGGATATCCTGAAAATCGGTGATTATGAAATCGCTTCACGTGCTTATATTGGTCGCTTTAACTTCAAGGGCCAAGATCAGCAAAAACGTGTAGGTGGTTTGTCAGGTGGTGAGCGTAACCGTTTACAGCTGGCGAAAATCCTGCAAATGGGGGCAAACGTTATCCTGCTCGATGAACCGTCAAACGACCTGGATATCGAAACTTTACGTGCACTGGAAGATGCGATTCTGGTCTTCCCGGGTACTGTCATGGTGGTGTCGCATGACCGTTGGTTCCTGGACCGTATTGCCACTCATATCCTGTCATTTGAAGATGAAACACCGGAATTCTTCACGGGTAACTATGCCGAGTTTGAAGAATACCGTCGTAAGCAATATGGTGATGATCTGACTGCCAAACGTCAGAAATATCGCAAAATTGGGGCTTAATTCCCGCACATAAAAGAAACCAGTCTTCGGACTGGTTTTTTTATTGATTGCTCTTTCATGACTTCCTGTTTACAGGCTTTTTTACTGGCATCCTTTGGTCAATGACGCCGCTATAAAAGTATTTCTTCCGTGTGTGGGTGATTTGGAAACAGGCCTGGAAATTTTAAACTAGAGCAGTTGAGTGTTATTGTTTTGAAAATATTTTTTATTGGCTGCCGAACAGTGAAACTCCCGCCACAGTGTGTTCGCAAGTAAGCTGTTTAAAGCGCAGGATTGGCCAGTGATATAGGCTACCTAACTTTTGAAGCTCATATATTTTTAAAATAGCTTTCTGTCGTTCATTCTGAATGCGAGCATTATATTTATCATCCATAAAAACAGCAGAGCGGTTTTTCTGACTTGAGAAATTGGTCGTTGTGAAGCTGGTAATTGTGCTTGGTTTTAAAGATTCTCTATTGGAATGCAAGCTGAGGATCAAATGACCATCAGCTTGTTGAATGATCGAGGACTCAAATTTCCCATTGATGATCACATTCGCGGCATTTCCATTTTTTCTGGTTTTGCATGAAGGCCTGCATGGAAATTTTAAAATCTGGCAGATCTTTATAGAACAAGAAGCCTACGATCAGGCAGACAATAAACACAATTACGGTCGCCATCTGTAGGGTTGAACCCGCACCATCACCAAAAATCCACATGGCAATACTGATAATAACCAGCAGTAATAACACAAACAGGGCAGGTACTAGGAAAACCAGGCTTTTGGGTACGACAGGGCGTGCTGTCACTTGGCCAGGCTGGGCCAGGGGCATGATTTTCGGACTCTGACATTTAGGGCAGCGATATTGCATTACAACTCCAAAATTCTAAATTACTGATTATTTTATCGGAAGATAGGCAGAAACCGAAGGCTGGCCAAAAAAAACATACAGACAATAAAAAACCCAAGTCATAATGCTTGGGTTTTTTATAAAGATGTTGCCATCTTGAATATGGCGTCCCTACGGGGATTCGAACCCCGGTTGCCGCCGTGAAAGGGCGATGTCCTAGGCCTCTAGACGATAGGGACAAATGACGCAAATACACAGGCAAAGCAAGACTTGGTTTGGTGGAGTCAAGGAGGATCGAACTCCTGACCTCTACAATGCCATTGTAGCGCTCTACCAACTGAGCTATGACCCCAGTCTGTGTGAGCGCTATATTAGGGATATAACGCTCAGCCGTCAACAAAAAAATGAATTAAGCTTGATTGACTGCTTCATTTTTCGGCAACTTTAGGCTTTCATTCAGTTTTTCCCAAGTTTTTAGCTCTTTTTTGCTTGGGCTACCGACAATTTCCAGCGCATGACGTAAGCGGGCGAAGGTCAGGTCAGGGCCAATGGTGACCATAGTTTGCATCACTGGGGTAGATGCTGTTGAACCGGCAATTGCAATAAAGAAGGCTGGCATGAAATCACGCAGCTTGATTTCCATTTGAGCAGCCAGGTCCATCAAGGTTTGGCTTACCGTATCATTATTCCAGGTAAACAGGCTTTCCAGACGCCAGATTGCGAATTGCAGGCTTTGGCGAACCTGTTCTTCGGACAGTTTCTTGCTTTCAAACTGCGCTTTACTGAGTGTCGGGAAATGGTTGAAATAATGCGCTGACCAGTTGACAGCTTCAGACAGTAAATTAATACGTGGCTGAATCGCAGCAGCGATTTCTTCCAGTTTGGCACGGTCTGCTTTCCAGGCCAGTAAGGTATCTAATAGTTCAGCAGGAGACAGGGCTTTAATCCACTGACCATTGAGCCAGTTTAGTTTCTCAACATCAAAGATTGGGCCACCCAGAGAGACACGTTGAATGTCAAAATGTTCGATCATTTCAGCCAAAGTGAATTTTTCACGCTCATCCGGCATCGACCAACCCATTCGGCCCAGATAGTTCAACAAGGCTTCCGGCAAGACCCCAATATCCTTGTAATAGTTAATTGAGGTTGGATTTTTACGCTTGGACAGTTTGGACTTGTCCGGATTACGTAGCAACGGCATATGACACAGGGTAGGCATCTCCCAGCCAAAGTATTGGTACAGCAGCTGGTGTTTGGGTGCCGATGGAATCCATTCTTCACCACGGATCACGTGGGTGATTTGCATCAAGTGATCATCGACTACGTTCGCCAGATGGTAAGTTGGCAGGCCGTCAGTTTTTAGCAGGATTTGCATGTCGACTTGCGCCCATGGAATTTCCACTTCACCGCGCAGCATGTCATTAAAGGTGCAGATACCTTCAGTCGGTACTTTCATGCGGATAACATGCGGCTCACCCGCCGCCAGACGGCGCTCCACTTCTGCAGGCGAAAGCAGCAGGCCGCGGCCATCATAACGTGGGGTTTCACCGCGTGCTTGCTGCTCAGCACGCATCTGGTCAAGTTCTTCACTGGTGGCGAAACAATAGAAAGCGTGGCCTTTTTCGACCAGTTCCAGCGCATATTGCTTATAGATGTCCATGCGTTCAGACTGACGATAAGGTGCATGCGGACCACCTACATCTGGACCTTCTGACCAGTTCAGGCCTAACCAGCGCAAGGAATCCAGAATCATCTTTTCAGATTCAGGGGTTGAGCGCAGCTGGTCTGTATCTTCAATCCGTAAAATAAACTCACCGCCATGTTGCTTGGCAAAGCACAGGTTAAACAGGGCGATATAAGCAGTACCTACATGAGGAAAACCAGTAGGAGAAGGGGCAATACGCGTACGAACAGTCATAGTCGAATAAGGTCTGGAATATGAATTTGCCTCTATTATAACGAAAAAGCCATCTACTGAATGCTTTATTCAAACATTGCATGAGATGGCTGAAAAATCGCAGGGAATGGTCAGATTAAGACTGGCCTACAGGCATTTAAGAATGGTTGGGGGAAAAAATGCTTTGTACAAAACGGGTAAAACGCTGGTTTTGTGCGGCAAAGAAATTTTGTGATGGGGTGATTTTTAGGGCCGTCTGCACTTTCAGATTATCTTCCGTATACAGGGTCTTATCTGTCTTGTGCTGTTGCAGCGCTTTTTCAATCGGAGAGTTTTTGACTTCGAGTTGGTTAATCAGAGTTTTAGGTGCAGTGTTTTTCACGACCACCGCATGACCGAACTGTGTAGTCAACAGCATGATTAGGCTCAGGATGCTGGTTGTCAATAGACTGGTTTTCATTTACAAACCTCCCCTTGGCTATGATTGGACTTATTTTGCTTAAAATGTTTTTTTAATACTAAGTCTACAATTTAATATAGAGAATTAAAACTGTATCACATTTTTTACAAAAAAGTCTAAATAATGGTATAAAACTTTACCAAAAACGGCATTTCCCCTCTTGAGGGCGTATTTTTAGCAAATAACTATGAAGAGAACGTGAAGAACTGTCTTTTATTGTAGCAAGAGATTCACTTTTAACCGAATTTGTATCTGTGTTTAAGACCTGAAAAACCTTTTAAAACCCTTTTTATTTGATTTTAAATAAAATTATTTTTTTACAGAATACCTAAGCCTAACCGCTACTTTTCTTTATTTAAAATAAAGCTCTTAGCTCTCAACTTTTGTAAAAAATGGATAATTGTAAAGGGTCAAAATCTCAACCAGGATTTTTAAATACTTTTTATAAGCTCCTCCAGAAATTAATCTGTTTAATGGTGCCTTATTGACTAGCTGTACTTAAAGCCTCTCTGATCTAAGGTCTGAACCTGCTCGAAGCTCAAATTGGAAGGTTGATTATCCATTTTTCTCATATAGAAAGAATAAAATACTATATATTAGCGGAAGTCGGGTATCTTCAATTTTTTATTGAATAAAAACAATACATTGTACTTATATTGTTTTTATTCCATCAAGTTTTTCAGGGAGATGCTGAATTGCGATAAATCACTTTGTTCCATATAGTTCTCTCCATGATAGATGAACCTCCATATGGCTATGAAAACTGAATTGAAATCGTTGTTTCGTGCAGCATTACTGGCAACCGGTCTGGCGATGACTGCAACTGTGACCCAAGCCGCAGATCGTCAGTTCCTGAATGTGTCTTATGATGCGACACGTGAATTTTATGATGAGTTCAATAAGTCTTTTGGTGCTTACTGGAAAAAACGCACCGGTGTGGATGTCAACTTTAAACAGTCACATGGCGGTTCTGGCAAGCAGGCACGTTCTGTTGTCGATGGTCTGAAAGGCGACGTTGTGACACTGGCGCTGGCAAATGATATTGAAGAAATTGTGCGTTCTGGACAGATTCAGCCAGGGTGGCAAAAAGAATTTCCGCATAACTCTGCGCCTTACACCTCGACCATTGTATTTATGGTGCGTAAAGGCAACCCGAAAGGCATTAAGGACTGGACCGACCTGACTAAACCGGGTGTGGAAATCATTACGCCAAACCCGAAAACTGGTGGTCTGCCACGTTGGGTCTATCTGTCTGCTTGGGGATATGCTGAAAAACAGCCAGGCGGTAGCAAAGCCAAAGCGCAAGACTTTGTAGCTAAACTTTATAAAAATGTCAAAGTGATGGATTCGGCAGCACGTGCATCCATGACCACCTTCGCTGAGCGAGGCATTGGTGATGTGTTATTGACTTGGGAAAATGAAGCCTTGGTTACCCAAAAAACTTTGGGCAAGGACAAATTTGACATTATCTATCCATCTTTAACCATTCTTACAGAGCCTTCAGTCGCGATTGTAGACCGTACAGTGGAAAAAAATGGCAATAAATGGCTGGCGACTGGCTATATCAATTACCTGTATTCACCACTGGGGCAAGAGATGGCAGCCAAGCATTTCTACCGTCCACATAATAAAAAAGTACTGGCCAAGTATTCTGCACAATTCCCTAAAATCAACACCTTTACCATTGATGAGGTGTTTGGTGGCTGGAGCACAGCACAGAAAACCCACTTTGCCAATGGGGCGATCTTTGACCAGATTTACAATAGCAAACGTTAATCATCGCTTGGTTATTTAAGTTGTCCACAAAAAAGCCTCTTTGAAGAGGCTTTTTTGTTATTTTAGCCGGCTAAACATGCTGGAAAGAAAATAAAAACGGTTTTCTGCATGAAAAGTAATATTTATCTACAAAAAGTCATTTGGAGCTTTATACAAACAGAGTGATAATGTGCAGTTAAATTTTTCGCCTTAATTATTGAGTTGTTATGTCACATATTTCTGTACTACTTCACGAAACGATTGATGCCTTGCTGGCTGGTCGCAATACAGGAGTTTATGTGGATGGAACCTTTGGGCGTGGTGGACATACGCGTTTATTATTGTCGAAATTAGATGAACATGCGCGTGTTTATGCTTTTGATAAAGATCCGCAAGCTCTTGCCGTGGCAGCTGAGCTGGAACAGCAAGATTCGCGTTTTAAAATTATTCATGCCAGCTTTGCCGATTTAAAAGAGGCACTGGCTGAACAGGGCATAGACAGTGTGGATGGGGTTATGGCTGACCTGGGAGTGTCTTCACCTCAACTGGATCAAGCCGAGCGGGGCTTTAGTTTTATGAAAGACGGTCCCCTGGACATGCGAATGGATAATTCACAGGGACCTACTGCGGCAGAATGGCTGATCGAGATTGAAGAAGAGGCTTTGGCTAATATTATTTTCCAGTATGGCGAAGAGCGTTATAGTCGCCGTATTGCCAAAGCCATTAAAAAGGCCGGCTATATTGCAAGCACAGGCGAGCTGGCAGAAATTGTTAAGGTGGCGCATCCCAAATGGGAAAAAAATAAGCATGCTGCCACCCGTACTTTTCAAGCAATTCGTATTGCTATTAATAAAGAATTGGAAGATATTGAAATCTTCTTGCCTCAGGCAGTCGATATTTTAAAACCTGAAGCTCGTCTGGCGGTGATCAGCTTCCATTCGCTCGAAGACCGGTTGATTAAACAGTTTATTCAAAAAGAATCGACACTCGCAGAAGACTCGGGGTGGGGCATGCCGCAACAACAGAAGGATACGCGACGTTTAAAAAAAGTGGCTCGTGTAAAGGCAAGTGAGGAGGAAGTGAAGGCCAATCCTCGGTCACGCAGTGCATGGCTGCGGGTTGCAGAACGTTTAGCTTAATAGGCACATCATGAAAACTGAAGTGGTTGGTAAAAAAACAGATAAGTTGTGGCTGAAAAAAGCCGTTACTTATATCGTGCTGGTACTGATGATCTTTGTCAGTGCAGTATTTGTGGTATTTCAAGTGTTTGAATATCGTCAGGACAACCGGAAACTGAGTACCTATCTGCGTGAACGTGATGATCTGAATGCAGAATGGGGACGTTTGCTGATTGAACAGCAGACTTTTGGAGCGACTGCGCAGATTGGTACGCGCGCGGTTACCCAGTTAAGGATGTACTCGCCACCGGTGTCACAAAGCGTTGTGATTTCCTTACCACAGACTTCAGATGAGAAAAAATAAGGCTAGTGCTTCAACATGGTAGACAAGAGAAAAAAGCAACCGGTACGTAAAAGGCAGTCAGTCACTGATAAAAATACCTCAAATATTTATATCAACCGTTTCTATCTGATGTGGGCAGTGGTGCTGCTGTGTTTTATCGTTTTGATCGGGCGCGCCTTTTATGTGCAAATTATCAATAAAGATTTTCTGCAAAATAAAGCCAATGCCAATATTTTAAGAACCAATACCATCAAAGCCATGCGTGGCGTGATTTATGACCGCAATGGCGTGCCGCTGGCCATTAGTACGCCCATCATGAAAATCGTGATTGATCCGCGGGATTATTTTGAAAATAAACAGCTCTATGAAGAGACCATGCTGGCCTTGGAAAAAGAGCCGAATAGCCGCAAATTGAAACGTCAGCTGCCGGATAAAAACCTGAATCTGGATGAGCTGGCAGATGCTGTTGGGATGGATCGAGCCGAATTGCGCAAGAAAATGGATGAGCGTCAGCGCTCGCGTTATCTGGTGCTGAAAAAAGAAGTACCGCCCCAGCAGGCGGAGCTGATTATGAAGCGTAATTTTCAGGGCGTATATACTGAGAAAAACTATAAGCGTTATTATCCGCAGCCACAGCCGAACTCACAGATTATTGGTTTGACCAACAGTGAAGGTACGGGTATTGAAGGTCTGGAAATGCAGCTGAATACCCGCCTGGCAGGTGAAGATGGTGAGCAGCAGATCATCCGCGATAAAAAAGGGAATCGTGTCAAGGAGCCGGAAGTCATCAAGGAAGTTGAACCGGGAGAAAATATTACCCTGAGTATCGACTCACGCCTGCAATACATCATGTATCGTGAACTGACCGCAGCAGGGGTGGCGAATAATGCCCGTTCGGCGACTGCGATTGCAGTGGATGTTAAAACCGGGGAAATTCTGGCGCTTTCTTCCTGGCCATCGTATAACCCGAATGATAAAAATAGTTTGCAGAATAAAGATGCGATGCGTAACCGTGGTGCGATTGACTCTTTTGAACCCGGTTCAACCATGAAACCGCTGACAGTGGCGATGGCTTTGGAAAGCGGTAAATACACCGCCAATTCAGTGGTCAATACCAGCCCTGGCAGTATGCGTGTCGGCAACCATACTATCCGGGATACCCATAACTATGGGCCATTGACTTTGGGCGGCATTATCCGGAAGTCTTCTAACGTTGGGGTTGCCAAACTAGCCTTGTCTCTGCCGTATGAAACACTGCCAACCTTCTATAAACGTCTGGGTTTTGGCCAGCGCTCTGCGGTGAAATTCCCGGGTGAAAGTGCCGGCTTGATTCTACCGCCAAGCAAGTGGAATGTCTCCGAGGTGGCCACCATGTCATATGGTTATGGCCTGAATGCCACGGTCCTCCAGTTAGCCGATGCTTATGCAATGCTGGCCAATAAGGGCGTTAAAATGCCACTGAGCCTGTTCAAGCTTGAGGAGCAGCCCCAAGGTGAACAGCTGCTTGATCCAAAGATTGCGGATCAAGTTCTATTAATGATGGAAACAGCCACTTTACCAGGCGGTACTGCCACCCGTGCGGTGGTGCCGGGTTATCGTGTCGCTGGTAAAACGGGCACCGCACACA
>NZ_SMTB01000097.1:0-8928 GCF_006864105.1 Acinetobacter sp. RF14B
AATGACTGCCGGCCGCCAGCGCTGCGCCCATCTTGCCATCTTTCATAGCAGGCGCACATGAACCGTTTTCATGAACGTGGAAGCCACGTTCTCCTGCCGGAAGCTGTTTCAGGTGAGTACGAATGACCAGACCTGTCGGGCTGTCACTGAGCAAAACCGTACCCACAGACTCCCCCATTCCTTGGGCAGAAACTGCATGCATGCTGACCGTTCTGACATTTTCGGTTGAAATATCATTTGAGGTACAGCCTGTAAAAAGTACCGCACCTAGAGCGCAAAGCGTTGTTACTTTAAAGAATGAAGACATAAATTGGCATCCTGATCATTATTCCGTTTTTGTCCATCTATTGAATCAGAGCAATATCAAGAGGACTATATACAATCAGTACTTAAATGTTTTATTTTGTTTAATAGCTGATGTTTAAGGAGTTTTAGGTGTCTCATCCACGTCCGGGTCAATATCATGTGCCATGGTGGCCTTAGGCATCAGCAGGGCTTCCTGATGATTGGTTTCATGCAGCCACTCCCGCCAGATGGCCAGCAGGACAGCTAGAATAACCGGTCCGATAAATATCCCGACCAGACCAAAACTGGCAATACCACCCAATACGCCAAACATAATCAATAAGAAGGGGATTTGGGTTGCCCCAGAAATGACCAGAGGACGGATGACGTTGTCTGCGGTACTGACGATACAGACTCCCCAAACCATGACTCCAATCGCCTCAATGGTCTGACCTTGTGAGAACAGCCACAGGGAAACAGCGGTATAGGCCACTGGCGGACCAAAAGGAATCAGAGCGAAAATAAAGGTCACAATAGTCAGCACCATCGGATTCGGTACCCCAGCGACAAAATAGCTTAACCCCGCCAGCATAGACTGGGCAATGGCCGTCAGGCCGACGCCGTAGACTACCGCGCGTGTAGTCGCTGAAATCGTTGCCAGATAATGATGAATACGGGGACCGACCACCATTTCAAACGCTTTACGTACCTGATTTAAAATGGTGTGACCATCACGATAAAAAAAGAACATCGACAAAACGGCAAAACACAGCTTAAACACATTTTTGCTAATTTCATTCAGTACGACTTTACCGTAATTCAAATGGCCCTGAATCCAGCTAGAAATAGACAGGGCGATACTGTTGGGGTCAGTGTTGATTTCATTTAAAGTACGGCTGATTTCTTTACCGACAAAAGGCAGCTGGCGGATAAAATCAGGAACATCCAGACGGCCTGAAAAAACCTGCTTTTGCAATTCAAAATACAGGTTACGGCCCTCATGCTGTAACATGAAAATCGCAAAGATAAACGGCAGGCCAAACACCAGAATCACGGCCAGAATCATGATGGCTGAGCTGAGCGTGGGACGGTTGCCACACATGCGTAATACGGACTGGTACAGCGGCCAGGTCATATAGGCAATAATTGCTGCCCAAACTACAGGGATGATGAAATATTTGAGTATATGAAAACTCAAAAAAATCAGGATAAAAAATAATCCAAATAATAAGACTTTTTGTAGTGTAGGCGCGTACTGTTGCACTGAATTTTATGACTCATTTTTAGACCATAGCCAGCATATTAACTGAAAAAAAAGCGCAGGCAAATGTACACCGCTCAAGATAGGGCGATTATTTAATGAAAGTCATATTAGAAAGTGTGGCATCTTAGAACCACTGTGCCGGATCATCAATAATCATGTTTAATACGTTTTGCCACTGATTTTGTACTTCACGGTACATTTTCTGGTTTTTATCAAATACAGACAGACCCTCCATTGCCAAACGGCTATACACGGTACGTTCAGAAATCCAGGCAACAGGCTGTTGATCAATCTTGTCAAAAAACTGCTGAATATGCTGTTGATGGGCGCTCTGGGCCTTGACACGGTTCGCCAGTAGTAAAATTTCAACTTTTCCTTTACGAATCCGTTTTATATCCTGTAAATGTTTTAGAAAACGGCGGGTGGAATCAATATCAAAAAAAGAAGGCTGTAACGGTATGATGATGGCATGCGCTTCGCTGACCAGCTGTTGGGCATGGTCTTCAGTCAATGCACCGGGGGCATCAATGACCAGATACTCTATCTGTTTGGGGACATCGCCAATCGACTTGACATTGCGCCAGTCCAGGGAGCGAATCGGAGCTGCATGTTCAGGACGCTGCTTGAGCCATTGCAAGGCCGATTTCTGATTATCGGCATCTGCGAGGGCGACCTTATAACCTTTTTGTGCGAGTGCTGATGCCAAACTTATGGCTGTAATGGTTTTGCCGCAGCCGCCTTTCTGATTCGCAACTAAAATTGTTTTCATGACTCAAGATGATTTTATTCTGCTCTCGCCTAGCATATCATTCTTTTCAGGCTTGCAAATGATCGATAAACTCAACTTCAGTCGAATGCAGATAGGAAAAATTAAGTCAATTAGGAAGATGGAATGTCCATAACGCTGGCCATGCTGATTGGTGCCTGTATTGGAGTGGTATTGACCACCCTGATCTTAGGCCAGACACGAAATGGCCGAATTAAAGCCGAATATGAGCAGTATATTGCCGAGCTGGAACTGGAACATCAACAGGCGCTGGCTGCAGCACAAAAACGTAGTGTCAATACCAGCCGGGCAGTGCTAAAAGGGAAAATGGCCGAGCAGATGGCACCGATTATGCCAGAATTTCAGTATCTGCCGAGTGATGCCAAGTTTCTGGGCGATCCGGTGGACTATGTGGTTTTTGATGGCTATAGTGCTTTTCGTGATGGCGATGGACTGGTTGAGGATATTGAAGTGGTGCTGATTGACATTAAAAGTGGTGGAGCACGGCTGACCAAGGGACAGCAGGCGATCGCCCGGGCGATTCAGGACGGACGCGTGCGTTTCGAAACTGTCCGGATTAATTTTGAAGATTAACCATTTGGCCAGCCTGTCTTGTGACTGATGAATAAACTTCTTATTGCGGCAGCCCTATTTGCCTTGGGACTCTGGATCTGGTCCGAATATTTCCGCGCGATTCCACATCTGGAACAAGCCGGCATACTCAAGAACTTTCAGGTTGAGCCAGTTGAAGCCCATGAAGCTGAATATCGGGTTATTTCCAAAAAATATTATGGGCCTGAGCGCCGGACGATTCATCCTGCTAGTCCTGTAGTGGGCAGTTTTAACGATCTGGCCTATATAAGTAATATTGATCTGCTGTTGGCGCAGCCTGAAACGTCTATGGCAGCATTAAAGTCTTGGGAGCTTAAACAAAGCAAACGCTGCTTTGAAGTTAATCTCAAGGATGCGGTACAGGCTGATTCTGCACCTATACCGCCCACACTGAGCAGTCTGAGTGTGGTTGCCTCCAGTGAAGCTGTTGCCGATAAAATCCGCCGTTTTAAGGCCGGTCAGCGGATCCGGATCCAGGGCGACTGGATTACACTTAAATACGCCAAAAACCAGCAGGAATTTTATGTGGGGCTGGGTAGCCAAAATTCGTCACAATGCCGTTTATTTCGCCTCAATGCGGTTGAGCGTTTGGACTAAAACGGTTTATGTACACGTGCCAGTAGCATCCGCTGACCAATTTTAGGAATTCCTGCGGCCTCCTGATATTGAATCTCATCCAGCTCAAAACCTGTTTCTAACAGCGCCAGCTCAATATCACGATTCAGATGACAGCCATCCGCTACTTTCTTTTGTAACGGGGTCAGCAGATGCTGTAGACGCTGAATATTCAGATGCTCCCGGTTCAATACATGCTCGACCAGATGCAAACGTCCACCCGGTTTTAAAACCCGATAGATTTCACGCAAACTTTGCGCTAAATCTGGAACACTGCATAAGGTCCAGGTTGATACAATATTATTTAAACCATGTGTGGCAAAAGGCAGCGCTTCGGCGCTGGCCTGTATATGCTCTACTGGAAAAGGCACATGCTGAATCCGGTCTTGTGCCAGCTGAAAAATTGCCAGATTTGGCTCCAGTGCATAGAGCTGTTCCACTTGCTGATAAAAAGCCAGATTCAGGCCACTACCAAAGCCGATTTCTAGCACATCACCGCTGACACCAAGCAATAACTCGCGGCGCAGATCCATCAGTGAGGGCGTTTGCATGACCTGATTGAGCAGATGCGGAAAAACATGTTGTTGATAAAATTTATAGAACATCGATATTTAAATAAGCTTTAAAAATACCAGTAGATTAACTGAAATAATCGATTCTCAACATGGTTGTGAGTTGACCAAATTGCATCAGCCTGTTACCAAGTGCAACTATTTTTCCAGTAAAAAATCCGTAATATCGAAAGTAGTTGCTTTAAAAATACTGAATGGAATTGATGTAGAATTATGCTCAAGTACTTGAAACCCGGTTTGTTATTGGCCAGTCTTATTTTGCCGATGTCAGCCTATAGTTCGATCGATCATAATATTGCCAAAGGCTTGCCGCCGATGGTACAAGGGCAGTCCATTTCTGCTTTACAGCCATTTCAAGGGGATTTCCGGATTTTGGGTTCCAAAATATATAATGATGATCCGCAATCCAAATTCTCTCCCATTGATTATGCAGTGAGCTGGGGATTATTTGCCGAACCCGAAATTGCCCGGCATATTAGCGTGAATCAATATGACCGTTATTTAAACTGGAAAATGGACCGTGTGCCTGTGCCTACGGAAAAAGCCATGCAAATGGTTTCCAATATGCATATTATTCCAGCCAATCCAACGATTGCCAAAGCTATTAAACAGGTGAAACGCGGTGATCTGGTGCGCTTGCAAGGAGAACTGGTTGAAGTGCGCGATAAAGAGCTGGTCTGGACCTCCTCTTTAACCCCGACCGATACCGGTGATGGCGCCTGTGAGGTTTTTCGCGTAAGTTCGATCCAGTGGATTGAAAAAGTGAATCGAAGCTAAGCGCAGCATTATTTCACTTTAAATTATCTGAAAACCACTCTTCATGAGTGGTTTTTTAATAAAACATGATTTATTTTTTAGCCAGGGCTTCCGCTTCAAACTGAACCCCATCCCAGCCGTGTTGCATAAACTGGCGTATATTCTGGTGCTCAGTTGCTTCAGGACTAAGCAGTACAGACGTATAATGTTCAGCGAATAGGCTGAGAGTCTGAGCTTGATTTAGACCATGAAACCGGGCAAAGGAAAGCACTTTGGCACTGCCTTGGTTTTCATTGGCCGCATTCTGCTGTTGACCATTCTTAAATGCGGTCGGGGTGTAGGTATAACGTGCATCAATATATGCAATCACATCCGAGAATTGTGCTTCACCCGCAGTCAATAATGCTAGTAAATTTTGCGCCATCTGCCCCACCTGATTTTTAAGCCTAATCCAACGGTGTCAATATAGCATTTTTCCTGAATCTCGATGGTGTTTATAATACGTTCGGTGCAAGATAAAGCAGTTGGTCTGTCCGCAGCGGGTATAAGAGCAGAGGAAAATAAAGATGAAAATGCAAGGGATGGAGCAGCTATGAACTGGCTTTGGGTCGCCATGGGGGGTGCAATCGGGGCGAGTCTGCGCTATGGCATAGGACTCTGGCTCTTTAAACCGCAGATGCAGTTTCCTTGGCCTACCTGGTGGGTGAATATCTTGGGCTGTCTTTGTACCGGTATTTTTTTGGCATACAGTCAGAAATATCCGGCTTTGCAGCAGGAAGCCCGTTTATTTTTAATGGTTGGCCTATTGGGCGGCTTTACTACCTTTTCCAGTTTCGGCCTGGAAAGTTTTCAGCTCTTGAAGCAGGGAGCCATCTCAATGGCGCTCCTGTATATGTTTTCGAGCCTGTTGCTGGGCCTAACCGCTCTGACTGTAGGTTTTTATCTGAGTGACTGGATGTTGAACCAGACATAAAAAAGTCAGGAAATTGGAGGTCATTTCCTGACAAAACTACAATCTGAAAACGCTAGAAAAACGTTATGGAGCAACTGGTTTTAACTGCGTTTAAAACGGACAAAACATTTATTAACCCTGGCCCCACGACTTTCCTCTTTACGGGGCGGGCGTGAATTCATGGTGCTGCCGGTCAAAAAATGCCCATCTGCATAGGGATGATGCAAGAGAACTTCTCGATACTCGGAGGAAGATCTGAACGCATAAGCTAAACTTTTCTTGATCACCTAAAATGTTATAAAGTAACACTTGATGTTTCAAGTGAAGTAGAGTTACAGCATGTAAGCTAGAGTCTAGCGGCGTTACAGCGCTTTAACCCGTTTAAGTACGGCTTGGGACCAGTTCTTCAAACACATCACTTAAGTCATCATCGACTTTTAAGTGAATCAGGTTCCAGTACTGTCCCGAAATGGTTCGGTTGACCATCAGGGTATCCGGTGAAGGCTTAAATACATCCCAGTATTTCAGGGAAGGTTTCAGCAGCTCCATACCATCATGATGTGCCGAATTCTCTGCAAAATCGTAATGAGTGGTCAAGGGACGTAACAAAACCTCTAGCCATTGTTCGTACAGTTCAGGTGGGAATTTTCCGGTTTCCGTCAGGCTATGCAGCGCATCCAGTTGCTGCTCAATCACGCCAATATCTTTTTCACGTGCTGCATGAATCAAGGTTCTGAAATGGCCTACGATTTCTGTAGACAAGGTTTTTACAGCACCGTAGTCATAGATAATGACGGAGCCATCTTCACGGAAGGCAAAGTTTCCTGGATGCGGGTCACAGTGAAAACGTTTTAGATAGAAAATTTCCTGTCCAATCGCTCGAAGCAGACGTCGCCCCAGCGCATTACGGGTTTCCAGTGGCCAGGTGCTGGCGGTTTCCATGCTCTCGCCCTGTTCCAGACTCAGGGTTAAGATATGCCGAGAAGAATAATCCTGGAAAACACGTGGAATAATCACTTTAGTGTCTAGTGATTCATGGAAGACCCGGGCAACTTCCAGATTTTGAGCCTCAATTTCATAATTGAGTTCGTTGTCCAGGCTGTGCTGGATTTCCTTAAACAGCTGATCCTGCAGTTTGCGGTCAATTTTCAGTACACCCATTAGACGCAAGGCCAGACGAACCTGTTTCAGGTCACTTTCACAGGCTTCATCGACACCTGGATATTGAACTTTGACCACCACCTGCTGTCCGTCAGTTAAAACTGCTTTATGAACCTGCCCAATAGAGGCGGCGGCAAAAGGCTGTTCATCAAAGCTTTTAAAAAGCTGAGACAGTGGTTTTTTAAGTTCTTTTTCGACCTGGAATTGAATTTCCTGGAAGGGCATTGGTGGCGCCTGACGCTGTAATTTGGCAATCGCCTTGGCGACTTCTGGTGGAAAAATATCTTTATATTGTGAGGCAATTTGCCCCACTTTCATGACAGCGCCTTTCATCTCACCCAAAGTATCGGCAATCTGAACCCCAATATCCTGAAACAGTTGACTGCGTGCAGCATTTTTCTGCTCTTCATCTGCAGTGATATTTTTAATGGAATTGGATAGGGTTTTAGTTGCAATACTTGCGGTCATTCCGGCAAGTTTCATAAAACGTCGACCAGGGGTACGCGCCGTTTTTGCCATGTGAGATTCCTCGAGCCCATCATTGAACGGATGTATTTGATCATAGGTGACAACCGGGCAATTGCCTACATTTAATTGTAGATGATATGTTGCAAAGCTTCTCAAATTCTCCATTTTTTTTGTCGGCTTTGGCAGTATTGATTTGCTTGAAAAATCTTCGGTGATTAGCCTGTTTTTACAAAATTGTCCGGTATCACTATTTTAAATAAGCCTTGGTGTTATTTCTGAATATTATTTTAAAGCAAAAAAATTAAAATATAGCCTTTATCACAGCCAAGAAGACTCCATGAAAGTTTATCGCTATTTTACCGGTACAGATGATGTGCATTTCTGTGCGCGGGTGACCCGCGCTTTAAATGAAGGCTATGAGCTGTATGGTGCCCCAACCATGACTTTTAATGGTAGGGAAGTAATTGTCGGGCAGGTCGTGATCAAAGAGGTCAAGGACGACTCCGAGATTCCACAGGGTTTAAAGGATGCACTGCAGGACTGCTAGTGCATCCTCACTGAACAACCTTTAGGAATTCAGGATAAGACGTTTGTTATTACTATAAAGCCGTGCCAACAATAACACACAGGCCACAGTCAGCCCCACAATCAGGCCAACCCAGACCCCGGCGGCACCCATATCACTAAAACGTGACAGATAGACGCCGACCGGGAAAGCAATAATCCAATAGGAAATCATGGTGATCCACATGGGGCCTTTGGTATCCTGCATGCCGCGCAAGCAGCCGGCAGCACTGATCTGCCAGCCATCCATCAACTGATAGGCAATAGCAAAGAGTATTAGATACATGGCAATTTGAGTGACCACCGCATCTGAAGTATAGAGAGCCACAATTTCCTGACGGAACAGCCAGAGCAGCAGCATGGACAGCAGGGCCAGAACGGTTGCACTAATCAGCCCCAGACTTTGTACTTTACGCATCGCCTGCCAGTTCTGTTCCCCATAATAGGTCCCAACCCGGATGGTCAAAGCAATGGCGAGAGACATTGGAATCATAAAGAGCTGGGATGTGATAGAAATGGCAATCTGGTGCGCTGCCACAATGGTTTCACCCAAAGGACTCAAGACAATGGCTGCAGTACTAAAAATGCTGACTTCAAAGAAAATCGCCAGGCCAATCGGAAAGCCGAGTTTTAAAATACGCTTCAGCCAATAAGGATCAGCTGTTTCCCAATGGCTAAAAGGCTGGGTCTTGTGATAGGCCTTATTCTTAAAAATATACAGAGCCAGTGTGATAAACATCAGCCATTGCAGAATGGCGGTAGCAAATCCACAGCCTGCACTTCCCAGAGCCGGAAGAGGACCCAGTCCATACATAAAGAGATAGTTCAGTGGAACCAGCAGGATCAGGGCCAGCAGGCTGATGGCAGTCACCGGACGCGGATAACCTATGGCTTCAGAATAGCCGCGAAGAGC
>NZ_SMTB01000098.1:0-8355 GCF_006864105.1 Acinetobacter sp. RF14B
CACCGGCATCCGCACCGATCAGCGAGCTTTCAGGGCGTTCTACGGCAGCGGCCAGTTGATAGCCGGCTTCATTAACCGCCTGAATAAGAATGCGTCCCATACGGCCGCCTGCACCTAAAATCCCAATGCGTGGTGTCGCTGACATAACCTAGTCCTGATGTTAAATTTAAAATTATTCTTACTATAGCAAAACTCGTCCCTAACACTAAGATTGATCGTATAAAAATCAATGAAAAGAATGCAAGAGACTTATAAGAGAGGGTAAGAGGTGGCAAATATAAAAATAGTTTAGGGAGCAGGGTAAAGAAAAACTGCATAAACCTGTCGAACAATGAGCAAAGAGTCAGTATGCAAGCTGATAAATCTATCAAAACACCCAGTCGGTCGTGACTGGGATTTTTTATTCACCTTAAGACTATGAGGTATATCTTAGCTCGGCATTTGCAGTGAAATACCCCGTGGTCGCCCTAATACCTGACCCGAACTTTTCAAGCTAAGTCTTTTTATTCGCCCATGATTGTTCTATTCTGAAACGCCACTTTTCTCAAACTGTTAAGCTCTCCCCCGTTATCAAAATCATGCCACACTACTTATGAGATTTGAGTTATTTTTTCCATCCAGTCAAGGCAGATACAGGGATTCGTTTTATTAATTCCACCGAGCTGGTTATTTGCCCTTATTTTCAAATGAAAAGACATCGTGGATTGAAAAACTTAGCCAGTCGGGAGAAAAGTACTGAGGGTGGGTTATACTGACTTCAATTATATAAAAATCTATTTCGGCATTACATCAAAAAATGTTCATGGTGTTGCTGTACTTAAGTCTCTACCTCAAGATTCAAGCCAAGACAAATAAAATCAACTTCCCTCTAGCTGAACCCTCTAAACTTATAATTGATGCATTTCATAGCTGAATACATCTGTTTTTAATGAGGGTTCATTTTAGCCTTATGGGTTAAAAATTAAAGTAAATGGCCTAATTTTTCACCCATTTTCACCAATGAATTAGCTTTAAAGGCGGCATCCCACTGCATTTTGTTTTCTTCAAACAGGATAATCGCTGTTGAGCCAAGATAGAAACGTCCCAGTTCAGCGCCTTTTTCCAGAAACAGGTTATGCTGGTTCAGCTCAATGCGGCCGGAAGGTTTCACTTTACCGGTCGCCACCGTTTCAATACCCGCCACAATCATGGCACCAACAAGCACCACTGCCATCCGGCCCACTTCGGTATCGAACAGGCAAACCATGCGTTCATTACGGGCAAACAGTCCCGGAATATTTTCCGCAGTCACCTGATTGACTGAGAACAGCTCGCCGGGGACATATAAGGTTTCAGTTAGAGTTCCAGCAAATGGCATGTGCACACGGTGATAATCGCGCGGTGACAGATATACAGTAGCAAATTGACCATCCTTAAATGGTCCTGCCAGTTGCGGATCAGCGATCAGGGTTTCGACGGTATATTTCTGGCCTTTGGCCTGAAACACATCGCCATTTTCGATTTTGCCCAATTGGGAAATGGCGCCATCCGCAGGCGATACAATACTGCGAGTATCGGTATCTACGGCGCGAATACCTGCTTTTAGGCCACGGGTAAAAAATTCATTAAAAGATTTATATTTCAAGGCATTGGCTTGCTCTGCAATACTCATATCAATGCCATATTGTGCCTTGAACGCCGCAATCGCGGCATTTTTCACAATCGGGTTTTCACTGGCGGCAATTTTACCCACCACGCGAGACAGACGATGCTGCGGCACCAGACCTTGTGCCTTAATAAATAATTGTTGCTTTAAACGCGATGTGATGCTCAAGACAGCACCTCCCCTGTAGCGATTGGACTATCGAGGCGGTTGCCCCATTCACTCCACGCACCATCATAGACTTGGATTTTCCAGCCCAGTAAACGGCCCAGAATATACGCCAAACCTGAACGATGATGTGACTGACAATACACCACAACCGGCTGATCCAGATCAAAGCCGAGTTGTTCCAGACGCTGTCGGGTACGTGGTAAGGGATGTAATTTTAAATGATTTTCACGGTTAAGGGCAGTACTCCATTCAAAATGACGTGCTCCCGGAATGTGACCGCCGCGTCGTGCAGCCAGACGCAAGCCAGTATATTCATCTTCTGTACGGCAATCCCAGATCTGAATCTTTTTATTTTCAACCAGTTGTCTTAAATCTTGATAGCCAATCTGAAAATCAGGCTTATTTCCCAGCTGGACCGGAAGCAAATGCTCAACTGTGAGAAATTGTTCCTGCCTAGAAGAAGTCGGTAAGCCCGCACCCAGCCAGGCATGAATTCCGCCATTGAGCAGACTGGTATTTTCAAAGCCCAGACAATGCAAATTCCATAGCAGACGACCGGCCCAAGCACCGCCTTCATCATCATAAGCCACCAAATGATGCTCTGGAGAGATATTCAGATAACCGATCAATGCGTTCAAACCTTCCACATCCGGCAACAAACCCATCGCATTTTCTTCCTGGCGTAGCAGAAGTTTAGGCAGCAAGTGCAAAGCATGCGGAATATGTAATTGTTCATATACCGAGGCCCGACTCAAATCGACAATACGAAGTTTTTCATTACCCAGATGTGGAACTAAATCTTCAGCCTCAATCAGCAGGCCAAAATTAAATGCGGAAGCTGTCATGGTTATCATCAATAGAATTGATCAAGTCTCTGTGATCTTAACACAGCTCACTTTTTCACTAATGTGGTTTTTCTAAAGATCCTTAGCATCATTTTAAATAAGCTACAGTTGAGGCAAAGCACCCCAATAAAAAACCGTCTGGGTTCAGACGGTTGTAGAAAATTTTAAGCAGGTTCTGCAATATCAAAGACCTGGCGCAAATAAGCCAGGAAAGTATCGTTATCGGTCATGGTCTTGCCCGGACTGTCGGAAATTTTAGCCACAGACTGACGATTACACTCCACCAGCTTCAGTACAATATTCAAGGGGGTCTGCCCCATATCATTGGTCAAGTTCGTCCCGATTCCAAAACTGACCTGAAAACGGTTCTTAAAGTACTGGTGCAATTTCCAGGCTTTTTCCAGATTCAGACCATCACTAAAGGTCAGCATCTTGGTTTTACTGTCAATCTTAAGCTGCTTATAATGCGCATACGCTTTATCGCCCCATTCATAGGGATCGCCACTGTCATGACGCAGGCCATCAAATAATTTGGCAAAGTACAGATCAAAATCACGCAGGAACGCATCCATGCCGACCACATCGGTTAAAGCAATGCCTAGGTCACCACGATATTCCTGTACCCAGGTTTCAAGCGCTGCTTTCTGGAAGTCACGCAGACGTACGTCCAGCGCCTGAAAGGCTTGCAGGAATTCATGCGCCATGGTGCCAATCGGGGTAATGCCGAGTTCTTTGGCCAGCAGCACATTACTGGTGCCACGGAATACATGCGGCGCAGCCTTATTAAATTCTTCGACCACATGCTTTTGCCAGGCAAAACTATAACGACGACGCGTGCCAAAATCCGAGACCAAAAATGGTGGATCATTTGGGTCCTGTGCAGCATCACACTGCTTTAACAGTTCAATTTTGGCGGTTAAGCGACGTTCACCTTCGGCCAGCACCTCAGGGCTACGAATACGGCTGAAATACAGTTCGTTGACAATGGCCAGTACGAAAATTTCAAACATCATCGCCTGTACCATCGGACCTTCTACAATAATGTCCAGACGGCCCTGACTGTCAATGCTGGCCTGAATAAAACGGCGTTTCAGCTGGAACAGTTCCAGATAGTCAACAAAGTCACTTTTGATAAAACGCAGGCCACGGAGATATTGCAGCTCATCTTCTTTAAATTTAAGCTGACACAGCAAATCCAGTTGATGATTCAGATCATCCAGAATATCCGTCAGTGGATATACCGTCTCTTCCAGATTACGACAACGGAAATGATAGACACTATGAGTTTGGGGAAACTTGTGCAATACCACTTGTAGCATCGTGAATTTGTACAAGTCAGTATCTAACAAAGATTGGATGATTGGCGCCATAATGAAGAGAAATATCGCTGTGCTTTTCTGCATTAAAGCATAAATATTTAGGCAAGATTGCAGGATTTACGTACAGCTAGCTGAATTATCGACAAAAGTTTAACAAAATAAAATGGCCCGGCAGCAGTTATTCGGCGCCGTTCTGTACTGCCTCCTGTTGCTGAATGACGCTCTGCAACTGCTGTTGCTGACCAATTCCTTTGGCAGATTCAGCCGCAGCTTTTGCTCCCGGTTGTTCAGTTTGAGCATTATAGTCGACTTGGCGCAGCTAACTAACAATCGCAGATTCCATTTTTTAAACAAGGCTTCCAGACGGCAAGGTAAAGTCAAAAGCGAGCATACAATTAAAGAGTTTAAAACTCAGAATGGAGATTTTTATAGAGGCCATTCTTGCTACAATCACCTCCCTCCATATAGTTATCGGTTTATACGTGAAATGCGCGCTTTATTGCAACGGGTTCTGGAAGCCAAAGTCGTGGTTGAGGGAGAAATCACAGGTGAAATTGAACAAGGTATTCTGGTTTTTCTGGGTATAGGTAAAAATGACAATCTGGAAAAAGGCAAAAAACTGATTGATAAAATATTGAAATATCGTTTTTTTGATGATGAACAAGGCAAAATGGGCTGGAATATCAGTCAGGCCAAAGGTGGTTTACTTCTGGTATCTCAATTTACCTTGATGGCTCAAACCCAGAAAGGTTTGCGTCCGGATTTTGGTCCGGCCATGCCGCCGACTGAAGCAAAAGCTTTGTATGAGCAACTGGTAGAATATGCCCAAAGCCAGTTTGACAATGTACAGACCGGTATTTTTGCGGCAGACATGAAAGTGCATCTGGTCAATGACGGACCAGTGACCTTTAATTTAGAAGTTGAATAATGTGCAGCATAAAGAAAGAACTTAAAGTTACCCCGGCTATGGATAGATCATTATCAACTTGGTTATCCTGATCTATTGTTCTTAATGTTTTTCCTTGAGAAACTCTGTTTCAGGGTCGCGCTTGATTACTTTGATCTCTTCCACACCAGGGGAAGAAGCTTTGCTTCTTAGCAAAAGTTCTTTCAATATCAGAAACCCATATATAGACCGTAGAACTATTTTTGCTTATCCGGTCTCAAACGGTTGCCAATAAACCTTAGCCATCTTCAATATTTTTCAACGCCATAAAAATGCCAGCCATTTTTAAATCGGCCAGCATTTCCTGTCTTTTAGAATTTTTTAAATCTTATTTACCAGTTTTTTCTTTAATAAACTGACGTGCCATTTTCACTTTCTCTTTAACAGGCTTTGGCAGTTTTGGTGGAATCATTTTCGCCACCTGGTTAAACCAGACCAACAAACTAAAATCACCTTCCATCTTGATGGTACCGCTTTGCATGCCGGTCATAAAGGCAGTAGGATCACCTTTCATCAAGGTTTTAACCCCCTGCTCGCTGTCAGCAAATTGCAGAACAAAATCCGCCTTTTCTGCATCACCTGAAACTGTATCAATCTGACCATTATTCACAATGATCTGACGTGCAAACCCTTCATCTGTGCCAATCTGGATACGGAATTGACGCTCATGGACCAGTTCAATAAATTTCGGGCTAGTACGGGCCAGCTGCTTCATACGTAGCGCAAGACCGGCAACCAGCAAATCTAGGGGATCTGTACTGAGATCGACCAGAGGAAATTTGAGCACAGGAATGGAGGACAGTTTCATGGAGTTATGCCTATTTTAATTGTATGAAAATTGAAAAATATCCTAGCATACATCGAAGCCAGGCTGAGGAATGACTTTGTATCATATTTCTAACTTGACATCCTCTCCGCCTTAAAAGAGGGAGATTCCTACAGCTAGACGCTTATGCCCAAGCGCAAGAATGTTCTTTGCAGCATTAATGTCCCGATCATTTAGACTGAGACATTTTTTATTACTGCATTGCCATTCTCTTATTCGCAAATCTATCCTACCTTTCGGACTACCTGCGGTGATCTCACCGCAACACGAACAAATTTGGGAGGTGAAACTTTCATTGACTTCCTCAAACAATACGCCTGCGTTCTCGCATTTATACTTGAGCATTGTTTTTAGTGCTGAAAATCCTGTGTCTAAAACAGATTTCGCCATTTTAGTTTTTATAAGTTTCTTAGCACTCAGACCGCCAATTACAATCAGCGCATTTTCTTTAACAAGCATGGTGCTTGCCTTGTGCAAATGGTCTTTACGACAATTTGCAATCTTTGCATGTAATACACGTACACGCTTTTTATTCTTTGCTCGTTGAGCAATACCTAGTTTCTGCTCATATTTTCGATAAAATTTAGGGTTTGAAATCACTGTACTATCTGAACACGTAGCGATATCTTTTAAACCAAGATCAATGCCTATGGCTTTGCTGACTGTCGGTTTATTTTGCTTCAGTGAATCCACTACAAGGCACACATACCAACGCCCACGACTATCTTCAACAAATGAGCCTGTTCTAACGCTGTATTTGCTTAACTCATAGCTATCCCAAATTTTGAATTGATGTTTACCATATTGAACATATCTATCAGCGTATTTGATCGCTACTTTCTTAAACGGTATCCATCCAAGTGATCTTCTTGCAGATTTCTTGTTACTCACACGCCATTTAAGTTTTGCTTTCTTGAACTGCTTTCTTCGGGTGACTAATTCTTCGGTGATAGCCTGAATAGTTTGGCTGTGCAAACCGCACTCTTTAGATGCGCCTTTGGTGTATTGGGCAATATCAAATGCAGATAGAAATTCATCTGTTCTTTTTAGGTGCTTAAAACTTAAATCATTCACATAATTCCAAACAAAGTTCACCTCAGATGCTAATTGAATCAGCACCTTTGCGTGTTGGTCTTTAATGCGAAGTTTAAGTGTTTTCATGTGCTTATTTTAAGCATAATATTTTAAGTAGAGAACAGTAGGGATATTTGATACGACATCTAATGTCGTATGGCTTACGCCAGTCGCTTATTTTCTCGGGCTGAACCACGAGGTTTTACGCTCCTAGTGATAAAAAAATGCACCCAGCGGTGCATTTTTCTGTGTCTTTCTGGTGACTTAACGACTGGATAACTGCTGCTGGTCATCTTCATACACCGGCGTATGTTCGATATAGCGGCGTTTAGCCAGCGCACGTTCTGCACGGCGGTCCTCACGCAACAGCAAGAGGGTGACAATGGCCATGACAATCGTCAGTGCAGTCAGGTAGCTATAGGTCATCGGGAGTTCAAACAGGGCTTGTGTCCCGCTGCGAATCATTTCGATCAGACCCCAGGTCAGCATGCCCGCAGCCATAAAACTTAACCAGCGACGATAAGGCGAGAAGAACACAGCAAGCACAGCCGCAGCGACTAAACTCAAGCCTACAATCGTTGCCAGATTCGCTGTTACCATAAAAACCCCTCCATCCAACAAGATAATGTATACGTTGACCAGCTCACACTTCTAAGCATTGAATTCTGTTAAGTCCATCAAGTGGAATATATTGATTTGAATTTCTATGTCAGCATTATGATGAGTTTTTAGCATAAGAAAAGTCCCATTCTTCGACTTTACGACATACTTTGTCGCGATATTCTTTTGTCATTACATTTTTTATTTCCATCGTTTTTGTGGATCAATGACTGTGCCAATGTTGGCGTGTCATTACAAAATCATCGGGGCTGTGCTTGGCTTAAAAAATTATTTTTTCCGTTTCAGCGGATTGCTGTTTTTCTATGCGTCAGGTGCAAAAAGCGGAAAAAAAGCCCCCGCGCAGAAATGCAAAACGCGGCCCTAAGGCCGCGTTGCTTAATAAAATTATTTAAGCACGGTTCAGATCTTTATCGTGCATGCCGAGTAAATACAGCACACCGTCCAGACCGACACTAGAAATGGCCTGTGTCGCATTCTGGCGAACAAGGGGCTTAGCACGGAAAGCCACGCCAAGACCTGCAATCGACAACATTGGCAAGTCATTGGCCCCATCACCCACCGCAATGGTCTGCTCTAAAGAAATCCCCATTTCATCTGCAATCTGCTTTAATAGCAGTGCTTTACGGGCACCATCTACAATATGGCCTTTGACTTCACCGGTAACCTTGCCATCCCGAACATCCAGACAGTTGGCATGTACTTCATCAATCCCCAGCTTGGCTTGCAGATATTCTGCAAAATACTGAAAACCACCCGACAGAATAGCCGTGCGATAACCCAAAGCTTTCAAGGTTGAAATCAGGCGTACTGCGCCTTCCGTGACTGTCAGGCGTTCGGCAATTTTCGGCAATACTGCTGCATCCATGCCTTCTAGCAGGGCAACACG
Organism: Acinetobacter sp. RF14B; assembly: GCF_006864105.1. NCBI lineage: Bacteria > Pseudomonadati > Pseudomonadota > Gammaproteobacteria > Moraxellales > Moraxellaceae > Acinetobacter > Acinetobacter sp. RF14B. The sequence goes on from NZ_SMTB01000098.1 coordinate 8,331, forward strand.
GGCGCGGAAACTTTGCTGGAAGTCC
>NZ_SMTB01000099.1:0-8229 GCF_006864105.1 Acinetobacter sp. RF14B
CTATGTTACGCTTTCTTTGTAGAAAGTCAACCAGTAAATCCGATTATTTTTAAACTCATTCAAGACACCTAAACTCAACACCTTGTGCTAAATCCTTGTTTCCTAACAAGTTTTAATCTTCATCACTACCGATGGATGTGCATTCTACAGCATTTCAGAAGGCTTGCAACACCTATTTTGAATTTTTCTCAAAATAACATCTCAACTGGTTATTTATTCCACAAAAACCCCATTTTCTCTATTTCTTGATTAAAAAAGGCACAGGATTAGCCAGGTTAGCTAATAGTTTTTCTGCCTTATCTTTTTCCTGAAAGCGTAAAGGTCGGCAATCCACATACTCTATATAGCCGCTATCGCCTTTTTCAGTCTGCTCATTTATTTTTACCTGATAATGAAAACTGCCCACATAGCCCGCTGCCATGCCAAATTTAAAATCACCGCGACTTTGACCCTGCACCCAGATCTGGTTTCCCCGATCATCTGCATAGCACCACTCAAACTCTCGTGGCAAATACATCTTTTGTCCATTTGGCGTTTTGACACTCGGGTAGACACGATGCACTTTAAAATAAACCTTTTGGTCAAACAGCCAGGTTTGCATACGATTCAAATCACGTAGATAGATTCTCGACTGTACAATCTGATTCAGGCTATTACGGATCTGAGCCAGCAATAGCTGCCGATTATTACTTAGATTAATCATCTGATAGCTAAAAAAAGCCAGAGGAAGATAAGGAAAATTAAAACTGCGGGCGTATTCAAAACTTCCGAGACTTTCAATTGTATATTTCTGATCTTTATAGGTCACAGTACCCTGACAATGACACACTAATGACCAATGATCTGCCAGTGAAAATCGCATCTGGGTAAAGTGGGACACCAGATCAGTGGTATGAATGCTGAGATCAAAACTCAGTTCGGCATCAGAGCGTTGGAGTTGAAAGTGTGGAAAGTATCCGGTCAACTTTTCCCGATCCAAAAATTGAAACATGCCCGATGAAAATTTACAGTCCTGTTGAATTGAATAGCTCTGTAACTGTCCCACCATGTGAGGACTTGAACTGCAAATGACTGTCGCAGTATCTAGCGCAGTGGTCTGGATCGCACTGGGATTCGCCAGCATCGGTGCATTGGGCTGTCCGATAATGCTGAGAAAACTGAGATAATGCAGGGGGGCGGGTAGACCAGGAATTATCAATCCCTGATGAATGATTTTGTATCTTGAGGTTGGGCCATGATAAGCCAGATGCTTCGACGAAACAGTCGGAGTCTGATTCAGCTGTTTCGAACGATCTAAAAAATCTTGAAGAAACTGCATATCAGACTCCTTAATCTTTTTATAATACGTGCTGTCTTTTTGCCATGAAAGTGGTAACAAAGCCAGATAAGGCATAAATGATAGAAATCACTAAAATGCCGACCGGAATATTATAAGTCATCGCAGCAAAGATAAAGACGGCGATTGGTAACACAAAGAACGGGACACGTTTACGCTCTACAGTCTTAAATGAATAGTATTTGATATTGGAAATCATCAATAAACCGCTACCAATAATCACTATTGCATTTAATATTTGTATGGATAGCTCTCGGGTATCGAAGATTTCAGGAAAATCCAGCCCGACCCAAACCATTGAAACAATCATGATCGCTGCCAAAGGACTGGCCACACCAATAAAGTAACGTTTATCGACCACACCAATCTGCACATTAAAACGCGCTAAACGAAAAGCCGCACAAGCCGTATAAACAAAACAGGCTGCCAGACCGATGCGACCAAGATCACTCAGTCCCCAGCTATACATTAAAATGGCTGGTGCCACCCCAAAGGCCAGCATATCTGACAGTGAGTCAAACTGTTCACCAAACGGACTTTGCGCGCCGATTGCACGTGCAACACGCCCATCCAGACCATCAAACAAAGCGGCCAGAAAAATGGCATAAATGGCTTGCTGAAACTCGCCATTCATACTGGCAATAATGGAATAAAAGCCTGATAACAACGCAGCGGTTGTTATCAGATTTGGCCACAGATAGATCCCTCGACGTTTAACTTTCTGCCCTTCCTGGGTATGCTCTTCTTCTTCCACCTCGAAGGTAATCCCATCAAAAGGCAAGTCTAATGAAGAATCGCTTTCCGGTTTGCTTGTATTTGTCATATTTGTCGATCCTAACTATGACCATTTTCTGAAAAAATTATTCACCGACCAACCAGCGTACCGCAGCATGGCCGCCATTTTCCTGCATACGTAAATGCGGAAATAACCACTGTAATGCTTCATCTGCATCTTCAGAGAATTTCCAAGGCGGGTTAATGACCAAGAGACCACAACCATTCAGGCCAACTGGAGTATCGTCTGGCCAGACACAGAGTTCGCAAATTAACTGACGGCGAATACCGGTCTTAAACATTTTCTTTTCAAAACGTTCGATCATGGCACGGTCTTTAATTGGATACCAAACCGCTAACACACCTGTCGGCCATTTTTTATAAGCCGCTGCAATCAGTTCAACCAATTGCGGGAAATCTTTACGCTCTTGTTCATAAGGCGGGTCAATCATGACCAGACCGCGTTTTTCCTTAGGGGGAATGACCGCAAGTAATCCTTCATAGGCATCCCGCTCATGCAAGCCTGCGCGTTTGTCAAAAATATTCTGACGAAGCTGCTGAAATACATCACGCTGCATTTCAAAAATAGTGGCTTTATCAATTTCGCGCATGCCTTCCAGAGCAAACCACGGCGAACCCGGATACGCTCCTTTGCCAAAGTTTTCACGCATTTTTTCAACAACTTTTAAATATTGCTGAACCCCTTGCGGTGCATTACGCTTGATTGAATCGTCCAGCTTGACCAGACGATGAATACCGTTTAAGAACTCACCTGATTTTTGTGCCTCAGAGGTCGATAAATCATACTTACCCGCACCACCATGTGTATCTACATAGCGATATGGTTTATCTTTTGCATTCAGTCGAGCCAACAGCTGAAGCAGTAGTACGTGCTTCATGACATCGGCAAAGTTACCCGCGTGGTAATGGTGACGGTAATTCATGTTTCATTATTTCCTCATATCAACAACCATTTTAACATGAAAAATAGTTTCGTTCAGATCGGATTCTTCCCCTAGAATAACTGAACATTTTTTCCCCTTTTCACAGGTTTATTTTATGGATGCTGCTCATTTCCCAAAGTCCTGGTCTATTGACCAAATTCTTGATGATTTGAATCAACAGGGTTTTAGTCTGATCGATCATGCTTATGATGCAAGCTATATTAAACAGTTGATGGCTGAGTGTCGTAGCAATCTGGCTTATTTCCGTGATGCTGCCATTCAAAATGGGGTGGTCAGCAACATTCGTAGTGACCGGATTTTATGGCTGAATGAAAATCTCAGCATTTCTCACCAGCATGTACAAAACCTGCTGGCTTTGGGCCAGATTTTCAACCGGGTCTTTTATTTGGGAATCAAGGAAGTGGAAGCACATTTTTCCTGTTATGAAGCAGGAGAGTTTTATGCCTTACATCGCGATAATCCAAAAGGCAAAAATGGCAGAATGATTTCCGCAGTGTATTATTTGCATGATCAATGGCAAGAGGATTGGGGCGGAGAATTACGCTTGCAGGATAAACACGAGGTATGGCATACCATTCGTCCTGAACCAAATCGTCTTGCCCTGTTTCAGAGTGATATTTTGCATGAGGTTTTAGAGGCCAAACATCAGCGTCTGTCCATTACAGCCTGGCTACGTAGTGATGCGGCCGTGCTTTAAATTTTAAGTTCTGGCCTCATATCAGCATTATTGAGAATTAAGGATGGCATGCATGCGATTAAACAGCCAGCAGATTATTGAACGTCTAGGTGAAACTGACCAGTTGTATTTACAAGGCAATACGCCAGAATTAGCGCTTGAACGTGCCGATCTTCGCTTGCAACTGGTGAGCTTAAGCCAGTTCTATCAGGAACAGGTTCATTTTCTGCAAGAAGCGGTTGTACTGCTCGAACAAGGACGAGTTGAATTTGAGGAGATGCCGCTACGCCTGTATATCAATCTCTCTTTGCATTTGGCCAAGGCGTATATGATTTTCTTTGAACTCACCAAAGAGCCCCGTTATGCCCTGATTACCCAGCAAATCCTAAAACCCATGACCCATTATGAGCATGGTGAGATTTATTTCTTCCTGGCTTATGCCTCTGTCAGCAAAAATGAGCCGGCATTAACCCGGCACTGGTTAAAAAAATACAGCACGAGCTCCGAATTTGATCTGGGATTATTACAGCAGCATCCCGCCTTTGAAGCGTACCGATCCCTAGAATGGTTCGAAAAATTGCTCAAAAGTAAAATGCACTAAACTCGCTTTAATCTTTCTTTTGAAAAAGCGCCTGAGATCAGGCGCTTTTTCATTGAATCCTAAATGCTTTTAAAGCCTGTATCAGGCAAGTTGACGGCGATAAGCATCCATGTGCAACTGCTGATTGAGTTCATCCACCCAAATCGCCCAGTCATCATCCTGCACCAGATGACTAATTAATAAAGAACGCTGTGATTTATTCCAAAACGGCGCATCATGCAGAGAAATATGTGCAGGCAGTTGATGCGTACGTATATACAATTCGATAGCAGCCGGACTATTGGCCAGGCCGAGTTGTGAAAACAACAACTCTAAAGATGGGGTCCTTCCGAGCATCTCGTCCTCCTTATATTTATCAGAGAAACTGTCATTAATTATAGATCTAACTTATAAGACAATCGAAAAAAAACCTAGTCAATTGACTAGGTTTGTTGTGTCTTTTTGTACGTTATGGGGCTTATTCTGCTGCTTTGTCACTTTCCACATGAAGCAACTGATTTAACTTGTCAATAATGACAATCCATTCATCATCCTGATGCCAGTGTTCACGTAAAAAGGCACTCTGTCCTTCGCTCCAGAATTCGGCATCTGGCAAAGCCACTTTAGCATCTAACTGATGATCTTTAGCAAATTGCTCAATTGAAGCTTCATCTGACGGTAAACCAAGTTGTTCAAAAAGTAGTTCCAGCGTGACCTGTTGTTCCATAAGCATAAACAAACTCCATTATTCAACTTATCAGTAAGTTAGATGATTAAAATGTTAATATCAAAAACTTTAGTTTGATTTGCCACTGGGCAAGCTACAGGAGCCTGAGCCCACGGCTTCAGTATGTAACTGCTCATTTAGCACATCTACCCATATGGCCCAGTCATCATCTTTCTTCCAGTGACTGATTAAAAAGTCATGTTGTGACTTACTCCAAAATGGTGCTTTGTGTAGCGGTACATCCATACCAATTTGATGGGTATTAATAAATTCATCTATCGCTTCAGGACTGGAATCCAGTCCCAATTGCTCAAAAAAAAGTTCGAAGGTTGAGCGTTGTTCTAACATCTGTATGACCTCCCCCTTTTGAATTATAATCTTGTATCTACCTTAGCCTGCCTATACAACAAACTCAGTTGTCTCTCCTTCACAGGATGTTATTTTTTGTTCAATAAAAAAGCACCCTAACCAGAGTGCCTTTCTTTTAATTTAATTAAAAAGTTAAATTATTTAAGCATGTCAGCCACTGCTGCGCGCTCTTCTTCAAGCTCGTTCAGTGTAACGTTGATACGCTCACGGCTGAACTCGTCGATTTCAAGACCTTGAACGATTTTGTATTCACCGTTTTCAATGGTTACAGGGAAACCGAACATTACACCTTCAGGGATACCGTAAGAACCGTCAGAAGGGATACCCATAGTTACCCATTTGCCGTTAGTGCCAAGCGCCCAGTCACGCATATGGTCGATTGCAGCATTTGCAGCAGAAGCAGCAGAAGACAGACCACGTGCTTCGATGATCGCAGCACCACGTTTACCAACAGTTGGAAGGAATACGTCTTTGTTCCACTCAGCATCGTTGATTTTGTCTTTTAAGCTTTCACCGTTTACATTTGCAAAACGGTAGTCAGCATACATTGTTGGAGAGTGGTTACCCCAAACCGTCATGTTTTCGATGTCAGAAACTGCAACACCCGCTTTTTGAGCAAGTTGAGTCAAGGCACGGTTGTGGTCAAGACGCAACATTGCTGTGAAGTTTTTCGCTGGAAGGTCTGGAGCAGATTTCATAGCGATGTAAGCATTCGTGTTCGCAGGGTTACCTACAACCAGAACTTTAACGTCACGGCTTGCAACTTCGTTTAGTGCTTGACCTTGACCAATGAAGATTTCGCCGTTGACTTTAAGCAAGTCAGCACGTTCCATACCAGGACCACGTGGACGAGAACCTACCAACAATGCATAGTCAGCATCTTTGAATGCAACTTTAGGATCATCAGTACCGATCATGCCTGCCAATAATGGGAAAGCACAGTCATCAAGTTCCATCATTACGCCTTTCAGCGCTTGTTGAGCTTTCTCAACAGGAATTTCTAATAATTGAAGAATAACTGGTTGGTCTTTACCCAACATTTCACCGCTAGCGATACGGAATAAAAGGCTGTAACCAATTTGACCAGCAGCGCCAGTAACGGCAACGCGAACAGGTTGCTTCATGTAATTATCTCCAGTTGAGAGGATAGTTAATGCGATTAAATAGCTGTTCTATCTAATCTTAATAATCATAAACGGCAAAGATTGTACTCCAATCCTTGTCTAGATGCATGTAAAAGGGAATGGATTTCAACAAAAGTCTGATAGGAAATATAAATTAAATCCGCAGAAAAGCTCAGTATATACCTTTAATTGTCACCACAGCCGGGCATGTATTCAACAGATTGGCCGGACAAGCCTTATAACTGCCCCTGCTGTTATAACAGACTTTAAGTGAAGTCAGCATACTGTTAGGGCGCGTAGAAACACAGTGAAACCGGATAGCCGTCGACGGCAATTGTGGATTGATTCTCAGAAACTTTCTGCGCAGCGCATCCAGGGCGATTGTCTGGCTTTCCTGCTCAGTCAGCTCTTCAGGTACTTTCAGACGGTCGGCATAATTAATGATGGTCCGAAAGTACTGACTGGCATTCATCGGTACGCAGCCCCCAATACTGCGCCACAAGCCAGCCCGGGTACTTTCATCAGGCATAATTCGTGCTACCACCTTGGCCTGTAAGGGCGAAAGTGTGGCAGAACTGTTGGTATTACACGAGGTACTGGTGGTTTGCGGATAAAGACCCGAAATATTCAACGAATAGCCTTCTAGGCATTTTCTTTTTTTCGAATACTCCGGATACAAATAACACATCGCCGGTACCATTTGCACTTCCATGATATAGCCGGTGGGCTCTGCAAGGGCAAGGGGACTCGTGGCTAAACCGAGTAGTACCACCCCTCCACCACAAATTCGGGCATCCATTTTTCCTTTTTTGAACACAATTACTTTATCCCTTCAGATATTTTGAATTATTGAGTACTTCGTAAAGGTATCGCCTGCATTCTTTTTCCGATCGACTGTGCACCCTGCCCTAATAAAATGCCGTAATACGTCGCATTCGTCATAACATGTTTCACATAATCTCGTGTTTCAAGCAAAGGAATAGACTCTGTATATTGGTCTGCTGCAATACTCTGAAATTCCGGCTGCCAGCGGCGTGCGCGGTTTGGACCGGCATTATAGCCTGCGGTTGCCAGCACTGGACTTTGGCTTAATTGACGCTGAATTGTTGATAAATAGAAGGTTCCATAACGGATATTGGTATTCATATCGGTTAACGCAGCCGGATTATACGCTTCTCCCATTTGGCGCGCGACCAGCTTGGCCGTATCCGGCATGATCTGCATTAAGCCGCCTGCCCCGACATGGGAACGTGCCACTGTATTGAAACGACTTTCCTGACGCATCAGGCCATAAGCCCAGGCTGGATCCAGACTCACTGTACGACTATGGCTCACCACATAGTTCTGGTACGGCATTGGATAGCGATAGGTATAATTATGCTTCTTGACAGTACGATCAGCAGCATAAATGGCACGATCATGCCACCCCATGTCATGCGCACGTTTTGCTGCGGCCAAAAGCAGGTCATCATCATGCTTGAGATAAGCCTGGCGCACTGCCCAGTTCCATTCACGGTTAATATAATTTGCTGGTGCATCAATATCGCGCAAGGCAAAAGCACGACGGAAATGTACATCCTGATTTAAGCGCTGCATGGCCTGATTCGACGGTTGGGTAGCGTTTGGCGCTCCTGCTACGACTTGCCCCAAACGATCCCGTGCCAGCAGATTATGATAG
>NZ_SMTB01000009.1:0-46557 GCF_006864105.1 Acinetobacter sp. RF14B
CGATTGGGGCAGAACCCATACCAGCTTCATTGGAAAATACTCCGCGCGCCACACCATAGCGAATGGCAGCACCGACGGCACCACCCATGGCAGCCTCACCAGTAAAGGCATAAGTGAAAATCATTTTTAGGGCAGGCATCACCAGTTCAAGGTGAGTGAAAATAATAATTAAGCCTCCGGCCACATAGCCCAGTGCCATGATCGGAACAATCAGGGAAGCCGCTTTGGAAATGGATTTAATCCCGCCCAGAATCACCAGGGCAGAAAGTAGGGTAATCACCACACCAGTGATCCAGGTTTCAACTCCCAGACTGTTTTCTACAGCCAGCGCAACGGTATTGGATTGAACCGAACTGCCGATTCCGAAAGAGGCCAAGGTGCCGAACAGGGCGAAGATCAGGGCCAGCCACTTCCATTTAAGTCCGCGTTCAATGTAATACATCGGGCCACCGGACATTTCACCTTTTTCATTTTTAATGCGGTATTTCACTGCCAGTACGCCTTCACCATACTTGGTGGCCATGCCAAACAGCGCCGTCATCCACATCCAGAAGATTGCACCCGGACCGCCCAATACACAGGCCGTGGCCACCCCGGCAATATTACCGGTACCAATGGTGGCAGACAGGGCAGTCATGAGAGAGGCAAAATGGGAAATATCTCCATGTTTTTCATGAGCAGGATGCTTGCCAAACACTTGTTTGATTGCAAAAGGCAGCATACGGAATTGCCAGAATACTAGGCGGAAAGTGAGGAATACACCGGTGCCAACCAGCAGTACCAACATATAAGGGCCCCAGATCCAGCCGCTCAAAGTTTCCATCAGACTTTGTAAATTTTGCATAAAATTCTTCTTATTGATCCATGTCAGTTTTATTTGAGGTCTTGATTAAAAAGTAATTACGATGCCAAGTGAGTTCATCCTGAACACAAATAATGGCGGATTTGTCTTCTATTTTTTGCACAATTTAAAAGTTTTGACAAGAAAATACTTGTTCAATTCACGAAGATAGAGAAACTCGGCAGGACAAAAGAGAGCGCTAAATATCAAGCATGACGTACAGGCCTGTGGGGGGGATGGGAATTGAAGGAGACCAGTCATCTGCTCATAGAAGAAAGGCTGTTATTGGAATACACGAGTTATCCTCAAGCCTAATAAAAAATAATTTCAACAAGATTTGGCTAAGTAGCTTGATTTTTCAGGCAGGAAGGAAGTTGTCTGAAAAATATCGACACCGATTGACTCAAATTTTAGAGAAATCCTCAAGAATGCAGAATAATTCGCTACTATAGCTTTCCTGGAAACCAGAGGGGTCAGTTTGGTGTACTCACTGAATGGATGGCTCTGGTTCTCTTGGTTTCAAGTCAATTTCTTAGCCGCGACTCGAGTGAATGGGAAAATATAAATGAAAAGCGATTTTCTTTTTTGTATTTTTATATTTTTAAGTTAACTTGTCGCCATTAAAAACAAAGTTGAAATGAATAATGTCAGAAAAATATAGCCACTCATCATCGCAAGAGGGTGAATTACAGCGTAGCTTGTCTAACCGGCATCTGCAGCTAATTGCGATTGGTGGGGCAATCGGAACCGGCCTGTTTATGGGCTCGGGAAAAACCATCAGTTTGGCAGGACCGTCTATTCTGGTGATCTATATGATCATCGGCTTCATGGTGTTTCTGGTCATGCGTGCATTAGGCGAATTATTGCTGTCTAATTTGCACTATAAATCGTTTATTGATTTTGCTACTGACCTGATCGGACCATGGGCAGGATATTTTATCGGCTGGACCTATTGGCTGTGCTGGATCACCATTGGTATTGCAGATCTTTCTGCAATTATTTATTACCTGCAGTTCTTCAATAACGGCCTGCCTTTCACCGCGGGTGAAGGGGTGCTGATCAGTATTGCTGCTATTGTCTTTATCATGGGACTGAACCTGGTCACGGTAAAACTGTTTGGTGAAATGGAGTTCTGGTTTGCCCTGATCAAGATTATTGCCATTATCGTATTGATTGCGGTGGGTTTATGGATGATCTTTACCGGATTTACCTCCGATGCGGGTACACAGGCTTCCTTTAGCTATCTCTGGGAGCATGGCGGTTTATTCCCAACGGGCGCCATGGGTTTCCTGGCGGGTTTCCAGATTGCCATCTTCGCCTTTGTTGGGGTAGAGCTGGTCGGTACCACAGCTGCTGAAACCAAAGACCCGGAAAGAAACCTGCCTAAAGCGGTCAATTCGATTCCGATTCGTATCATTATTTTCTATGTGCTTGCCTTGCTTATCGTGATGTCGGTTACGCCATGGAACCAGATTGACCCGAATATTTCGCCATTCGTTGATCTGTTCAGTCAGGCGGGCATTGCTGCGGCTGCCATTATCATGAACTTGGTCGTATTGTCCTCGGTCATGTCTTCCATGAATAGTGGAGTGTTTTCGACCAGCCGGATGTTGTTTGGTTTGTCACGTGAACAGCAGGCACCGAAATCCTTTGGACGTTTAAACAGTCGCGCTGTACCTGCCAATGCCCTGTATTTTTCTGCAGTATGTCTGTTATTAGGCGCAGCTTTACAGTACTTCGTGCCGAACACCGTAGAAGCATTTACTCTGGCAACGACCCTGTCGACGATTTTATTTATCTGTGTATGGCTCATGATTATCTGGAGTTATATGATTTACTATAAAACCCGTCCCGAGTTGCATGCCAAATCGGTGTTTAAATTACCTGGTGGACTGGTGACCTGCTGGATCGTGATTATTTTCTTTGTTGCCATGATTGGTGTCTTGGCGCTGGAAGAAGATACGCGTCGTGCCCTGATGGTCAGTCCGATCTGGTTTGTTTTACTGATTATTGGTTATTTGGGCTTCTATAAACAGAAACATAAATAATCCATATCAATAAAAACGTCAGCGATCTGCTGGCGTTTTTTAATGTCTCAAGATACTCTCTAAGGTTGAGCGCTTTGGTCTATTTCTATCATCGCGTTATACTTTATGAAAATACTCAGATTAGGTGGTCAGATGCATCAGGTCATTTGCTACATCAGTTTAATTACAGCCGGCTTTGTGCTGGCAGGTTGTGGACAATCGGGAGCCTTACATCTTCCTGCTGACCCAAATCACGATAAGCGTGCCAAATATCTGCTTTACAAAAACACCGAGCCTGCGACACCTGCGTCTGGTGAAAAACAGGATGCACCAGTTAGGCAGCAGTTTGAAGCACCCGTAGAATCCGATTCAACATCATCTCCTTAAAACGTTCAAAGAAAGGATACGTTCATGAGTTTCACCCGTATTAATGGGGTATTGCACGCCGAGCAATGTTCACTGCAACAGCTTGCCGAGCAGTTTGGCACACCACTGTATGTTTATTCCAAAGCCACTTTTGAAAAGCATTATCTGGAGATGGACCGTGCTTTTAGCTTTATCGATCATCAAATCTGCTTTGCGGTAAAGTCAAACTCTAATATTGCGGTATTGAATGTATTGGCCAAGCAAGGTGCCGGTTTTGATATTGTGACCGGTGGTGAACTTGCTCGTGTACTCAAAGCCGGTGGTGAAGCTGCAAAAATCGTGTTCTCGGGTTTGGGTAAATCTGAAGCGGATATTCAAAAAGCATTGGAAGTGGGGATTGCCTGCTTTAACGTTGAGTCACATGCCGAGCTGGATCGTATCCAGAAAGTAGCGGCTAAGATGGGTAAAAAAGCCCCGATTTCTTTACGCGTCAATCCAGACGTTGATGCCAAAACCCATCCTTATATTTCGACGGGTTTAAAAGAAAACAAGTTTGGTATTCCATCGGAGAGCGTATTTGAAACTTACCAATACGCCGCATCTTTGCCGAATCTGGAAATAGTGGGAATTGACTGTCATATCGGTTCGCAATTGACTGAAACCCAGCCTTTTGTCGATGCACTGGATCGTGTCATTGTGATGATTGATAAGCTGAAAGAGATGGGGATTCAGTTGAAACATATCGACATTGGAGGTGGTTTGGGAGTGACCTATAAAGATGAAACTCCGCCATCTGTCGAAGAGTATGCCAATGCACTACGTCCGGCCCTGAAAAAACTGGGTTTAAAAGTTTATATGGAACCGGGCCGTAGCATTTCAGCCAATGCCGGCGTATTGCTGACTAAAGTGGATTTACTGAAACCAACGGTTCACCGCAACTTTGCCATCATCGATGCCGCGATGAATGACTTGATCCGCCCGGCGTTGTATGAGGCCTGGATGGATATTCAGCCGGTAACGCCACGTACAGATACAGCGAGTAAAGAGTGGGATGTGGTCGGTGCGATCTGTGAGACGGGTGACTTTCTGGGTAAAGAGCGTCAGCTTGCTATTCAGGAAAATGATGTGCTGGCTGTACTCGGTGCAGGCGCATATGGTTTTGTGATGAGCTCGAACTATAACAGCCGTGGCCGAGCCGCTGAAGTGATGGTCAATGGTGATCAGGCACATCTGATTCGTGAACGTGAAACGATTGAATCACTTTGGGAACGCGAGCGTTTATTGCCTTAAAAGGAGTAAATCAAAGTGTTATTAGAATTTACCAAGATGCATGGCTTGGGCAATGACTTTATGGTGGTGGATCTGATCAGCCAACGCGCTTATCTGGATACGCTGACCATTCAACGTTTGGCTCACCGTAATTTTGGTGTGGGTTTTGATCAACTGCTGATTGTTGAACCGCCTGATATTCCAACTGCAGATTTTAAATATCGTATTTTTAACGCCGATGGTTCTGAGGTTGAACAGTGTGGTAATGGCGTGCGTTGTTTTGCGCGTTTTGTGCATGAGCGTCAACTGACCAGCAAGACCAAAATCAAGGTGCAGACCAAAGCTGGCATTATTGAGCCGGAGCTGGGGGCCAATGGCTGGGTGCGGGTCAATATGGGCTATCCGAAATTCCTGCCGCAGGAGATTCCATTCCTGGCGGATGAGCCGGATAATTTATATGACATTGATTTGGAAGGTGATAAAAAGCTGACCATTGATGTGGTGAATATGGGCAATCCACATGCGGTGACTATTGTTCCGAATGTGCTCACCGCAGATGTCGCAAAAATTGGTCCGCAGGTAGAATCGCATCAGCGTTTTCCTGCCCGGGTCAATGCCGGTTTTATGCAGATTGTGGATGAAATGCATGCACGTTTGCGAGTCTATGAGCGTGGGGTCGGGGAAACTCTGGCCTGTGGCACAGGGGCCTGTGCGGCAGCAGTTTCGGGTATGCGCCGTGGCTTGCTGTCCAGTAAGGTCGAGATGGAACTTGCTGGTGGCAAATTGCAGATTGAATGGGTCGAGGGCGATGTGGTCTGGATGACCGGGCCAACGGCAAATGTCTATGAAGGACGTCTGGATCTACGTTATTTCCAGAGTTAATGCAGAACCTCGGGCGATCTAAAAAAGCGCTGTGCTCAGAACGGCGCTTTTTTTATGTTAGGATAAAATTATATTAAATGCATAGAACAACAACGCCATGAATCAGCTTGTATTTTTACCAGGAGCATCAGGCAGTCAAGGTTTCTGGCAGCCTTTGACTACTTATTTAGCACCAGGACAGGCTTATCAGATTTTGGCTTATCCAGGATTCGATGGCATCGCGCCAAATTCGGCCATTCACAACCTGCATGATCTGCAAGCCTATCTGAATCAGCAGATTGAAGCAGATTCTATCCTGGTTGCACAGTCTATGGGTGGTGTGCTGGCGCTTGGGCTTGCGCTTAATCACTCCGAAAAAGTCAAAGGACTGGTTTTACTGGCTACATCTGGCGGCCTAAACGTGCAGCAGTTCGGCTGTGCAGACTGGCGAACAGGTTATCGCGAGCAGTTTAAGGCAGTCCCTGACTGTTTTTTAGAAGACCAAACCGAATTTAGTCCGGAGCAACTTGCCAGCCTTGAGGTTCCCATCTTGCTGATCTGGGGAGATCAGGATTCTTTAAGTACTGTTCAGCTAGGACAATATCTGGAACAGACCTTTCGAAGTGCAACACTACATACCCTCCAAGGCGGGGATCACTTTTTTGCTGCCAGTCAGCCTGCACAGGTGGCTGCGCTGATTGATACCTATCTGGAGCGTATTTAATGGGGTATATGGAGGGAACTGCTAAAGAGTTGCTCGGGATCTGGTTAAAAGAACGGGAAATTCAAAACCAGTCCAAACATACTTTACAGGCTTATACGCGTGATGTGACTGATTTTCTGAAATTCTGTGCACAGCAAAAACTGGCTTTAAATGATGTCGAAGCCACAGATTTGCGTCAGTTTCTGGCTGAAAAGGTAGAACAGCAAGGCTTGAGTTCAAGCAGTTTGCAACGCATGCTGTCCTCTATCCGCCAGTTCATGAAATGGGCGCAGCAGTCTCAGTATCTAGCCTTTAATCCGGCCGATGATTTTCAGCTGAAGCGTCAGTCACGTCCTTTGCCGGGAATGATTGATATTGAAACGGTCAACCAAATTCTAGATCAGTCCGCGCCCGAAACTCAAGCACAGCAGCAGATGTGGCTGAGAGACAAAGCAATTTTGGAGTTGTTATATTCCAGCGGCTTGCGGCTAGCGGAAATTCAAGGTCTAAGAATCAAGGACATTGATTTCAATCGTCAATTATTAAGAATTACCGGTAAGGGGAACAAAACTCGAGTGGTACCATTTGGTTCAAAAGCCAAAGACAGCTTAATGGAATGGCTGAAAATTTATCCGTTATGGAATGGTGACTTTGTCGCAGATGCGAATGTCTTTATTACCCAAAAAGGCCAGCCACTGGGCGCCCGTCAAATTGAAAACCGGGTCAAGTTTCAGGCACAGCGCGCCGGTGTAAATGTCGATCTGCATCCGCATTTATTAAGACATTGTTTTGCCAGTCATATGCTATCAAATAGCGGAGATCTACGTGCCGTTCAGGAGATGCTGGGGCATAGCAACTTAAGCACCACGCAAATTTATACCCATCTTGATTTTGACCGTCTGGCACAGATTTATGATCAAGCCCATCCTCGCGCCCAACTTAAAAAATCGGACAGTTTTTAAAAATTAAGAGAGCAAGCAGGCTTTGCCGGTTTATGGTTTGTTAATTCTGGCGACCTCCTTGTCATCTAATTTAAATCAGGGGGTGAAACAATAGGGAGTCTATCTAGATGGCATTTGAACTATTGTCGCATAATAAAAAGTCAATTTATAAGGTATAACAGCCTCCTATCAGTATAAAGTGGGTGGCATGAATAATCGAAGGGAAGGAAATTATTAACTGCCCCCACTCGTCATGTAAATATTGGAAAGAAAAATATAGGCAAAGTAATGATTTTAGATATTTTAGAGAAATATGATCAATTAACTGCTGCACAAAAAGAAATTTTTGCAGGCTATGGCTTGCGTCAGGTCAAACACTTTGTAGAAATCAGTTTAGCCAAGATTGAACCTGTACTTCCGGAAAATACCGTGGTTCAAGGAGTCAATGCTGCCGGTAAAGTTCAGGCGGTAAATCCGGTTACACAACAATATTATCTGTGGATTTCAGACCTGCAGTGGCAAGAAACAGCACAGCCCTCGGCTCATATTGATTTGAAAGAAGACTTTATGGCAGTTTGGGAGGTTTTTAAACTTGCGCAATATGAATTGATTGACTTAAGCCATGTACATCGTGATTTCCTGGAAAGTCAGCCTGCTTAAGGCTATATAAAATATGTGGGGCTAGAGCGTGGTGTCTGTCCAAGGCAGGATGATCAAAATATCCCACAATATTCATATTTAAACGCTGCATTACGGCTTGTGACTTTATATTATTCACTGCGGTAAATGACACAACTTCGGCAAGATTTAAATGTTGAAATGCAAAGACGAGACAGGCAAGTGCCGCCTCAGTTGCATAGCCTTTTCCCCAATACGCCTGAGCCAGACGCCAGCCCACTTCAGTACAGGGAGAAAAACTGAATTGTTGCGGTCGATAATGTAAGCCGGTAAAACCAATAAATTGTCGGCTGCGTTTTAATTCTAGTGCCCAAAATCCCCAACTCTGTCTTTCAATCAGTTGGTAGAATTTATCTGCCAAGGCATTGCTTTGCCTGTTATTCAGGCATTGTGGGAAATGGCGCATCACTTCCGGGTCTGCATTCATCTTGGCAAAAACCGGATAGTCCGACGGATGCCATTGCCGCAGTAATAACCGTGTGGTCTCAATTTCAATAGGCATAAAATATTCCGGAGGTTTTTTACAAAGGAAAGAGAAGTATATTTGCTCATTTAACCCCATCTGCAGTTTGTAAGTAGTCGATAATTCTGAACCCTCAGACTTTAAAATCAAACCCCCTGAATTCGGCATGCTTTGGGGATGAAAGAAGGGAGAAAGTACAAGAAAATTTAACCTGAATGGAGGAGAAATAGACATCAGAATAATACTTCATCGAAGATGAATGGTCAGTCAGAGAAAGCTATGTCTAAAATGACAAAAATATTAAGGCCAGAGAATTGATTATTTTGTGGGCCAAAAGAGGTGGGCTGGATATTTTAGCAGCACTACATCAAAACTACTGATGGGATTAATCAAATAAAAAAATACTAAAAATCAAAGGTTAATTTTTATATAAAACTGGATGCAATCCCTTGTAATAAAAAGATACTTATTAATTGTGAACGCATCGTTCAAGGAAATTTATATATTTTTACAGCTCTTTCCTGAATTGTGACTTGACCGAAATGCCGTACGCATTGCAAG
Organism: Acinetobacter sp. RF14B; assembly: GCF_006864105.1. Classification (NCBI taxonomy): domain Bacteria; kingdom Pseudomonadati; phylum Pseudomonadota; class Gammaproteobacteria; order Moraxellales; family Moraxellaceae; genus Acinetobacter; species Acinetobacter sp. RF14B. Next base: position 8,711 of record NZ_SMTB01000009.1, read on the forward strand.
ATAGGGCACCTAAAAAAATTTAAGTGAAGAGTTACAATAACTTTTCTCAACATTTACATTTGCTAAAACAGCCGAGGATTACATGAAGGCTCTTGTTGCTGTAAAACGTGTGGTTGATGCCAACGTTAAGGTTCGCGTTAAGCCGGACAACAGTGGTGTTGACTTAACAAACGTTAAAATGTCAATTAACCCATTCTGTGAAATCGCAGTGGAAGAAGCGGTTCGTTTAAAAGAAAAAGGAACTGTTTCAGAAATCGTTGTTGTGTCTATTGGTCCTAAAGAAGCGCAAGAACAAATCCGTTCTGCGATGGCGCTTGGCGCTGACCGCGGTATTCTGGTGGAAGCTGATGATAGTCAGCTGGGTGCACTGGAAATTGCCAAAATTCTAAAAGGTGTGGTTGACGCTGAACAACCGCAACTGATCCTTCTGGGTAAACAGGCAATTGATGACGACTCTAACCAGGTTGGTCAGATGCTGGGTGCGCTTATGGGTGCAGGTCAAGGTACATTCGCTTCGGAAGTTAAAGTTGAAGGCGATAAAGTACAAGTGACGCGTGAAATCGACGGTGGTCTACAAACTGTTGAATTATCACTTCCAGCGATCATTACCACTGACTTGCGTTTGAACGAGCCACGTTATGCAGCTCTGCCAAATATTATGAAAGCGCGTAAAAAACCGCTGGATACCAAGTCTCCTGCAGATTTCGGTGTAACCACTACAACTAAACTGAAAACAGTGAAAGTTGAGTCTCCTGCAGAGCGTAAAGCTGGCGTACAAGTGAAGTCTGTAGATGAGCTTGTAGAAAAATTGAAAAACGAAGCGAAAGTGATCTAATACAGAAGGATAAAAATCATGAGTATTTTAGTTATCGCTGAGCACGACAACAAAGCATTAAACGCTGCTACTTTAAACGTTGTTGCTGCGGCGCAAAAAATCGGTGGTGATATCACTGTATTGGTAGCGGGTTCTGGCGCGCAGGCAGTTGCTGATCAGGCTGCGAAAGTGGCTGGTGTAAGTAAAGTATTACTTGCTGATGACGCTGCTTATGCAAACCAGCTGGCTGAAAACGTAGCGAAACTGGTTGCAGAACTAGGCAAAGGCTATAGCCATATTCTGGCTGCTTCTACGACAACTGGTAAAAATATTCTGCCACGCGCAGCTGCTTTATTAGATGTCAGCATGATCACTGACATCATTGCGGTTGACGGTCCTAAAACCTTCAAGCGCCCAATCTATGCAGGTAACGCGATTGCAACTGTAGAATCAGGCGAAGACATCGTACTGGGCACGGTTCGTGGTACGGCATTTGATGCTGTGGCAGCAGAAGGTGGTTCAGCTGCGGTTGAAGCTGCTGCGTCCCAAGGTGATGCCGGTATTTCTAAGTTTGTATCAGAAGAAATTGTGAAATCTGAGCGTCCAGAACTGACAGCTGCGCGTATTGTGGTTTCAGGTGGTCGTGGTGTGGGGTCGGGTGAAAACTATCACGCAATTCTTGATCCACTGGCTGACAAGCTGGGTGCTGCTCAAGGTGCTTCACGTGCTGCGGTAGATGCTGGTTTTGTTCCTAATGACATGCAAGTGGGTCAAACAGGTAAAATTGTTGCACCTGAACTTTATATCGCTGTCGGTATCTCTGGTGCGATTCAGCATTTGGCAGGTATGAAAGAATCTAAAGTGATCGTTGCGATCAACAAAGATGAAGAAGCACCAATTAATGCAGTTGCTGACTACTGGTTAGTAGGTGATTTGAATACTGTTATTCCTGAATTGGTTTCTAAAATCTAATTCCTGAATCAGGTTTAAAAAGGACGCTCTTGTGTAAGCAGTTAAAGTAATACTTTACTGTTTTACTCAAGGGCGTTTTTTATGGCCGGTGTTAAAGTCCGAGCAATCAGTGATTTTTGTATGTTACATTTCCAATAGGAGCAGTTCTAAGTTGAGGGCAGAGTAGGACTATGCTCGTATTGTGTCTTTGCAATGTATGATTAAAACACACAGGGCTATTATTCGTATAAAGCATTTATGATATTATTCGCCATCTTTTTTTAAGCTTTACCCTACTTTGTCGTTTGGGTAGGAGTAGTCTTTTGTTGGTCGATACCCGGCTTACGTGGCCGATTATAGCCATTGCCATCCTGTGTTTTTTATTTCCATTTTCTGCTGATCTGCAAGTACCATTACACGATGGTGAAATAGTTCGTTTTGTGGAAAATTTACAAGCCTTGTTATTGCTAATGTGTGCCATATTTAGCTATTTCTATATTCGGCCCTTAGATTTGCAAGACGGAAAAAAGCAGTTTTGGTTGTGGGCAGTCCTGTGGTGGTTGTTGCTGTTTGGGCGCAGCACCAGTTGGGGGCGAGATTATTTTCCTGAGGTTCCTAAGCCTTATTTTCGTGCAATTTCGATCATGTTGATTTCCCCTGTGATATTTATGCTGTTTTCTGAGCATTTAAGAAAAGAAATTATTCGAAAGCTTAAGCATTTTATGCTGCCAGTATGGGCGTTAGTATTGGCTTGTTCGGGCTTAATTATTTCAGATGCGATTGAGCATGAGCGTGCCATTGATACATTATTTCTACGCGACATTCAGTATAAAGATTTGATGGAAGAGCTCTATGAATTCCCCTTAATCCTAGGGTTATTTTTGATCAGCTTTCATTTGATGAAGCAAGATAAATCCGAATAAATATAACTGCTGCGTATGAAAGGTTTTTAAGCCCGCTTGATTTGAAATGTGAGCGATTTAGCCAATTTCTAGCATAAGATGATATATGGCTATATTTCTATTTTTGTTTGGCGGTTTGTGTAAAAAATAATCACTAAATTTAAGTAAATTAACAAGATTAAGATTGAAGCTAAAGCACAAAATTAGCCAGGTTTATGCTATAATTTAGGGCTGTATTTTAGTTTTTAGCTCTGTCGTTTGAGTTAATAATTTTGCTGGATTTACGACATATAAATATAAGCCAAAGCTGGCTTATAGAATAAGGAGTATGCATGAGCGTATCGGAAATTAGACCGATTGCCATTGAGGATGAACTCAAGCACTCGTATTTAGACTATGCAATGAGCGTGATCGTTTCACGTGCCTTGCCGGATGTACGAGATGGTCTAAAACCTGTTCATCGTCGTGTGCTTTTCGCAATGCACGAATTGGGCAATGACTACAACAAAGCTTACAAAAAGTCTGCCCGTGTTGTAGGTGACGTCATCGGTAAATATCACCCGCATGGGGATTCAGCCGTTTATGAAACAATTGTACGCATGGCACAGGACTTCAGTTTACGTTACCAACTGGTAGATGGACAAGGGAACTTTGGTTCGATCGATGGCGATAGTGCTGCTGCGATGCGTTATACCGAAGTCCGCATGCGTAAGCTGACCCATGAATTACTGGCGGATCTTGAAAAAGATACCGTTGACTGGGAAGACAACTACGACGGCTCAGAACGTATTCCACAAGTGATGCCGACCCGTATTCCAAACCTGCTGGTCAATGGTGCTGCGGGGATTGCAGTTGGTATGGCGACCAATATGGCGCCGCACAACATGACAGAAGTGGTGAATGCGTGTCTGGCCTATGCAGATAACCCGAATATCAGCATTGAAGGATTAATGGAGCATATTTCCGGTCCAGATTTCCCTACAGGCGGTATTATCTATGGTAAATCAGGGATTGTTGATGCTTACCGCACCGGTAAAGGCCGTTTGCATATCCGTGGTAAATACCATTTTGAGGAAGATCAGAAGTCTGGCCGTACCACCATTGTATTTACTGAAATTCCTTATCAGGTCAATAAAGCTAAAACCATTGAGCGTATTGCCGAGCTGGTTAAAGAGAAAAAACTCGAAGGAATTTCAGAACTTCGTGACGAATCAGATAAAGATGGGATGCGTATTGCGATTGACCTGAAGCGTGGTGAAAATGCTGAAGTCATCGTCAACAACCTGTTTCTGAATACCCAGCTGGAAAACTCGTTCAGCATTAATATGGTTTGCCTGGACAATGGCCAGCCAAAATTGATGAACCTGAAAGATATTGTTGCAGCGTTTATCCGTCACCGTCAGGAAGTTGTGACGCGCCGGACCATGTTCGAATTACGCAAGGCGCGTGAACGTGGTCATATATTAGAAGGCCTGACAGTTGCGCTGGCAAATATTGATGCCATCATTGAAACCATCAAAACTTCTGCTAACCCTGCTGAAGCGCGTGAGCGTTTGCAAGCGGGTGAGTGGGCAGCAGGTGGTGTGGCAGCATTGCTTGAAAAGGCGGGCGCTGTTTCTGTACGTCCTGATGAAATTGAAGGCGAAGATCCAAACCGTCCATTTGGTATTGATGGTGATGTGTATCGTTTATCTCCGACTCAAGTCAACGCGATTATGGAATTGCGTTTACACCGTTTGACCGGTCTTGAGCAAGACAAGTTACAAGCGGAATATTCGGAAATTCTGGCGCAGATCGCCGAATATACCGCAATTCTGAATGACTTTAGTCTGTTGATGAACGTGATTAAAGAAGAGCTTGCGCTGGTGCTGCAACAATATGGCGATGCACGTAAGACAAATATTGTTGAGTCTCGTATCGACTTCTCGCGTGAAGATCTGATTCCAGAAGAGCAGATGGTATTGACTGTTTCCCAGTCAGGTTATGCAAAAACTCAGCCATTGTCTGATTATGCCGCACAACGTCGTGGTGGCCGCGGCAAGTCTGCTACTTCGATGAAAGAAGATGATTATATCCAACATCTGATTGTGACCTCGAGCCATGCTACGGTGCTTTGTTTTACCAATGTTGGTAAAGTTTATCGTCTGCGTGTGTTTGAAGTGCCGCAAGCCTCACGTGGTTCCAAAGGCCGTCCAATGGTCAACCTGTTACCACTGGAAGAGCATGAAACCATTACTGCGATTCTGCCAGTCATGGAAGCCCCGAAGAAATTCAAAGAGCGTCTGGCAGGCTTCCGTAGCTTTGTAAAAGCAAATATGGAACAGCTGCAGAAGAATGACATTATCGCCAAGCATTATGCGGGTCTGGAAGCAGCATTTGCAGAGCTTAAAGATGGAGATGATCTGTCTGATGCCTTGCGTGTTCAGCTGAAGGAATTGGGCGTTGAGCTTTCTGCGACTGATCTGGATGATGAAGTTGTTGCTGAATTTGCAGAGCTGGCAGAAAACCTGCGTAAAAACTTCTATGTGTTTATGGCTACCGAGTACGGTACGATTAAACGTGTAGAACTGGAACAGTTCTCCAATGTCCGCTCAAATGGTCTGCGTGCGATTGAGCTGAATGGCGATGATACCCTGATTGGCGTGGCCATTACCGATGGCGAACAGCAGATCATGCTGTTCTCGAATGAAGGCAAAGCAATCCGTTTTGCGGAAACTGATGTTCGTGCTATGGGGCGTTCAGCCAAAGGTGTACGCGGTATGCGTGTAACCATCGGCGCTGCTCAGGTCGAAGATGCAGAAGATGCAGATGTCGAGTCTGATGATGACGAGGCGACTGAAACCAGCTTTATTAGCCGTATCGTATCACTGGTGGTCGTTCCAGAAACAGGTGAAGTGCTGTGTGCTTCTGCCAATGGTTATGGTAAACGTACCACAGTAGATGAATTCCCGACCAAGAAACGCGGCGGTAAAGGCGTAATTGCAATCAAGACGTCCGAGCGTAATGGTGAACTTGTAGGTGCAGTTGCGATTGATGCTTCTAAAGAGTTGATGCTGATTTCAGATGGCGGAACATTGGTACGGACTCGTGCATCCGAAGTTGCACAAACTGGCCGTAATGCTCAAGGGGTTCGTCTGATCCGTCTTGGTGAAGATGAAACACTGGTTGGTGTAGAAGCCATTGAAGCGGTTGAAGATGAAGAATTGGATGTATTGGCTGATACTGAAAATACAGAGTCAACTGCGGATCTTGTGGCTGGTGAGCAAGATGCTGAACAGGCAGATGATAACGCTACAGTAAAAGAGTAAATTCTTCACTGAACAAGAGGACGCTGCGGCGTCCTTTTTCATACATCGACTAAAAAAAGGTGAATGATGAAAACCAGATTAATGCTACTGGCTACCCTGATCGGATTACATGGCTGTACTCAAGAGGAGATTCCGAATCCTAGTCCGGCACAGGAACAGGCTGCGGAAGCTGCTTATAATGATTTGCGCGAGGGTAAATATGATAAATTTTTGACCTATCTTGAACCTCAGCTACAGGCAGAATTTAAAGATAACCAGAAACTAATGAAGCGCTTTTCTCGCACGATTCCTCAAGAAGCTTATAAGTCCAAAACTTTAATGAGCAAACGCATTGAAGAGGAAAAAGGAGTGACTCAATATAAGATCAGTTATGAAATTGCCTATCCCAAAAATCTGGTGCAATATGATGTCAGTTTTGACCAGCCTCATGGTAGCAGCAAAATTCGTAACTTTAATATTCAGGTTTTTGGTGAATAACGTTGTGTTGGAGGGGTCTTAATGAAACACGGCTCAATTTAACTGCGTGGGCGTAGTCGATAATAGCCTAAGCCCATGCAGATCATGCCGACCACAAACAGATAAGCAAGCTTTCCTAGAATCAGGTAAGTGGGTACGCCCATCTGATTCAGCTGGATAAACATTTGAACGATCTGTGTTGAAGGTAAAGCCTGTCCAATGAATTGCATCCAGACGGGCATTGCAGCGTGTGGCCAGGCAACTCCAGACAGCATAAAAAATGGAATGGAAGTGAAGACAATTATATGTCCGGCACGTTCCGGCATATCTAGAAAACTGGCGAACAGGATCGTGATGCCAATCATACAGAACACAAATACTGGTACAGCGAGTAGCATGCCCCAGAAATTGCCCCCACGTGGATAGTCAAACAACCAGAAGGTAAAGCCAAACAGGTAATAACAACCCAGACAGCCAATCGTCAAAATAGCCAGACCAATCCCGCTCAAGGTGATTAGATTAAGCATCTGTTTATTTTCCCGGTACAGGGCAATCAGCATGCTAAGTCCCAAAAAAATTGTCTGATGAATAATCAGTGGTGCAACAGCTGGAAATACATAACTGCCATAGCCGGATAGGGGATTGAAAAGCGGAATCTGGTGAATAGACAGGGCAGGTGAGAAATGTGAAATTTCGCTAAAACGTTCAGTATATTCACTTAGAGTATTTTCAACGGAAGCCACTAGACCTAAGCCAATCTGTTTAGTAATCAGGAAATTGGCTGCACTCAGGTATAGCCCGATCCCCCCATTTTCCCCATGTCGAATGGATTGTGAAAGATTATCCGGTAATAACAAGATCCCGTCAGCTTTTTGAGATTCTACCCATTGCCTGGCTTCAGCAAAATTCCCGGTGACGGCTATGGTCTGTACATTCGGGCTTTGACTGACGTGACTGATAATGCTGCTGGTTAGGGCACTTTGCTCTTCATCGACAATAATAATCGGCAAGGCTTTGGCCTGTTCAGCTTTGTAGGCGGTTGGATAGAAAAAGCTGTAAAATAGTACCGAGAGAATCAGCGTGGTAAAAATACTGCTATTGCTGACAATATCTTTAAAGGTTTTGCAGTAAGCCCTCCAGAGTGCTTTCATGTCGACACTCCTTTAGCGGTCTTCTTTAAAAAAATATAGGCCAGTCCGGCGTAAAGCAGTACATAGACTATCAGTATTAACATCGGTTGCAGTGAAATAGCTAGAGGACTGCCAATCACCCATTGCTCGGTTTGTAATTTGGCATAAGGTGTATAAGGAATAATATGGGCCCAGAACTGGGTAAACAGCGGGGCATTATTTAAGGGTAAAGTCACACCGGCAAAACTGAGCGATGAACCACCATAGACCGCGAGTAGGCCAAAAGATTTGGTCAGGTCCTGCGTAGCGAGTACGACCGCGCTACTGATAAAGGCATAGGCGCTATAGAATAAGATTTGAGCCAATACAATCAGCCAGAATGAGCCGGCAATAAACCAGCCGCGGAACTCAACCATCCACAACATCCAGGCCCAGGTCCAGAGACAGAAGATCGCCACATAGACCAGATTCTTAGAGAGAAGGGCTGACCAGAGATTCTGTTTATTAATCCAATGATGAAAAGTATGCCGCTTGAGCTCCTGACCTACTGAAAAAGCCACACAGCAACACAAGAGCAAATGCAGAATCGCCGGAACCATATACGGTTCCAGATAAAACTCATAATTCAGCTGCGGGTTATAAAGTGGAGAAATTTTAATATTCGGTGTTGGTGCATCCAGATCAGGCAGAGTATTGCCCAGATACTGTTTTCCGGTAAACTCAGCCATTGCCTGTAGTGTACTGAGTAACATGGCTGAAGAAATGGTATTGCCGATACTGAAATAGCTCTGATTAAAGGCAATACTGATTTCGGCATTTTGTGCCTGGACCAGTCGCTGTTCAGCACCTGTAGGAATATGGATGTAGCCCCAGATTTTATTCTGGTTGAGCAGTTTTTCAACCTCAACGCTCTGATCAGAAACGCTATACACTCGCAGAGTAGAATTCAGAGATAAATGATCATAAATCTGAGTACTCAGGCTGCTTTGATCTTGGTCAATAATAGCAATCGGTAAATGATCAGGTTTGCCTTTGGCAAACATGCTGCCGAATAAAATTAAAATGCAGGCAGGGGCCAGCAAGACCAGTGCCAGATCCCATTTTTCTCTATATAAATAGGCTAATTCACGCTGAATGCCGGCCCAGAATCCAGTTGCCATTTATTTCGGCTCTTGCAGTTTAAACAATACACTCATGCCGACTTTCAGTTCTGGAATTTTGGCGGCAGGCACGAGATGAACTTTAAAACTGCGCACATCATAACCGCCAGTTTGGCGGGTAGTCTTGATCGTGGCAAACTCACCTTCAGCACTGATACTTTTTACATTAAAGTTCGCGGTTTTATTAAGGGCCGGGATATAACCTTCGAGCTGCTTTTTTTCGTGTAAAGAAGCATATTGATCTTCACGGATATTCAGACTGACCCAGCGTTCTGCCGAAATCAGGCTGACCAGAGGTACAGCAGTTGCGACCAGCTCCGAAACATTGCCATAGGTTTTGGATACCGTGGCATCGATCGGTGCCAGTAATTCAGTTTCTGCCTCAAGGGCATTGGCTTCGGCTACCGCTGCCCGGGCGATGTCCACCTGTGCATCGGCTGAACTTTTTTGCTGCGGTGTACTGCCACGTTTGGCGCGGATATATTGCTGATAGGCCGCTTCAGTCATTTGTGTGGCCGACTGTGATGCTGCATACAGTTCATCGCGGCGCTGACGGGAAATCACTCCTTCTTTAAACAGGTTTGCCCCCCGCTGATAGGAGGTTTTTGCCAGCTGTTCTTGCGCTTTCAGTGATTGCCAGTTGGCATGCAGAGAAGCAATATTTTCGTCCTGTGAACCGCGTTCTGCGGTGGATTGGAGGGCTAGGGCAGACTGCAAAGTGGCGAGTGCCTGCTGTTTTTTCGCTTCAATTTCAGGACTATGTAACTTAACCAGTACCTGACCTTTCTTTACTTCATCACCTTCGTGTACATAGATCCTTTCAATCCGGCTTGGAACTTTGGTCGCAACCTGCACTGTTTCCGCTTCAACCCGGCCTTGCAGTTCGAGCGCTTTAGGTTGATAGGTCTTCCAGAGGCCAAATCCAATCAAAACCAGAATGACCAGAATCAAGCTGCCCAGCAGATATTTCTTGCCAGACTTTTTCTGTTTTGCTTCGGCAGGATTTTCTTCAGTTTGATTGTTGTGTGCTACTTTTGAAGCAGGTTCATTAACCGGAGGATCAGGCTTTTGCTCATCAGTCATATTTGGCTCCATTAACGAATATAGTGAGTATTGGCATGCTGCATATAGTCTGGAAACTCAGCAATAGAGCCATGACTTTGTAATAATGTGGCGAGGGAGATGACATACTTATAAGCATTTAATGCTGTCTCTGCCTTTAAGCTGCTCAGCATATTTTGTGCATCAATCACCTGAGTTGCAGTGCCGACATCTTCCTTAAAAGACAATTCTTGAATACGCAAGTTTTCCAGAGCTGCTTTCATATTTTGTTGTAATAAAACATCGCTTTGCTGGGCACTGACTGCTTCACTAAACGATTTATAAATCAGGTTTTCAACTTCCTGCTGGGTACGTGCTGTCATCAGTTCGGCAGCATAACGTTTCAGTTCGGCAGCTTGAATATTCTTGTTTTTATCAATGCCGGAAAACAAGTTATAACGTGCTGCAACCCCAACAATCCAGTTTTGCTGTGCGTCCAGACTGTATTCGCCAAAGGCAAAGACATTTGGCTTTTGAGCTGCCTGCTGGGCTTTGACATTGGTTTTGGCCAGTTCGGTATCCAGTTTCATTTTTTTAATTAAAGGTGAATTCTGGCTAAAACTGCTGAGCAGGATATTTACATTTTGTGGTTCAGCCCGATTGACAAATAAAGGTGTGCTCAACTCGGTAATAGTATTGTCCCGCAATAAGTTGTTCAACTGGAACAGTGCAGCATTCAGATTAGCCTGAGTATTTTGCTGGGTTCGATCAGCATTATTACGCGCCACTTCAAACTGCATACGCTGCCCTTTGCTAATAAATCCCTGCTGTTCCATTTTCAGGGCATTGCGATAATGTTGTTGCATGGCATTTGAGTTAAAACGCGCTGCCTCTAATAACTACTTTTGCAGTTGTACACTAAAATAGGCCTGAATCAGTTCAAAGCGCTGTGTATCTTGCTGTTGCTGATTGCTCAGTTCACTGCGTCCAGCTTGAATCGTGGCAACCTCTTTGGCACTGCGGGTCAGTCCACCGGTATAAAGTGGCATCATCACTGAAACACTAGGGCGGACCACTTGGTCTTCAAGCACTACATTGGTTGAATCTGGAATTAAACCCACGCCATCCCGAATAGGTTGTTTCAGGCTTTCTTTAAGCGGGTCAGCGATACTCTGGTCTAAATTAAACTCATCAATCTTATTATTTAAACCACTGCTCAGAGACTGCTCAAGATTATTTTTAACCGCCCCTAAAGGAATGTCTAATTCATTGCGAAAGGCATAGGCCCGGACATTAAGGTCGATACGTGGTAATCCAATTCCTTTAATCGCTTCGGCTTCCAGTTTAGAAGCCTGCTCAAGGCTTTGAAAAGCCTGACCCGAATAAGAGCGCTGTAGCAATTGTCGTTCTGCATCCTGAAAGCTGATGTTTTGTGCATAGCTAAAACTGCCATACATCATGAATGCAAGCACACTAAAACCCCAGCAGACATATGGTTTATTTTTCTTCATGTTCATCAAGTTAGTGATGTAAAAGTCACATTAAATCAGTCTAGGCTGAATTATAAATCAAGTATTTGCAAGACAGGCGACAGTAAAGTTGTAGTATTGTTGTAATTGAAACCGATCCCGTTTAAATGGTCTACTTTGATTGTTACCCTGATCGCGTCTAAACAAGCACAAATTGAAAAATTATACTATTTCTATTCCCAAACTTCCCCCGATCCTAAAATAAGTTCAGAGTTGAGTGCGGCCATATTTTATCTATATAACTTCTATGCAGTGAAATCATGAATTTAAAAACTAAAAATGGAAAAAATTCAAATTATCCTTTGAATCTAGATTGATTTTTTGACTGTATTTCACTTCCTGGATTGAAATAATTTTGTGCAAGGAAGGCTGATATATGGTTAAATGCCATCATTTTATTGTGTTTCACTCTGAAAGGAAAAATCATGCGCGCGTACAACTTCTGTGCTGGTCCTGCTGCATTACCTACTGCCGTTCTTGAAAAAGCTCAAGCTGAAATGCTGGACTGGCACGGTAAGGGGCTTTCGATCATGGAAATGAGTCACCGTAGTGCCGACTATGTTGCGGTGGCTGAAAAAGCAGAAGCTGATTTACGTAAGCTCATGAATATTCCTGAAAATTATAAAGTATTATTTTTGCAGGGTGGAGCATCCTTACAATTCTCGGCGATCCCTTTGAATTTGCTAGGTAAAAAAAACAAAGCTGACTATATTCACACGGGGATCTGGTCTGAAAAAGCCCTGAAAGAAGCAAAGCGCTATGGCGATATTAATGTCGTTGAAGCTGGTACCCAGATTGAGGGTAAATATGCCATTAGCGCACAAAGCGAATGGACATTGTCTGATGACGCAGCTTATGTGCATTATGCCGACAATGAAACCATTGGCGGTCTGCAATTTGCGGATATTCCAGAAACAGATAAGCCACTGGTATGTGACTTCTCTTCAAGTATTCTGTCTGCGCCACTGGATGTGTCTAAATTTGGTCTGATTTATGCCGGTGCGCAAAAGAATATTGGTCCTGCCGGTTTAACGTTGGTGATTATCCGTGAAGACTTGCTGGATCAGGCAAAACCTGAGATTCCAAGCATCCTGAGATATGCGGATCAGGCTAAAAATGGCTCTATGGTCAATACTCCATCGACCTATGCGTGGTACCTGTCAGGTCTGGTATTTGAGTGGCTGCTAGAAAATGGCGGTGTAGAGGCTATACATAAAGGGAATATGGAAAAAGCAAACTTGCTTTATGGCTATATTGATGCCAGCGATTTTTATGCGAATCCGATTGCTAAGGCAAACCGTTCAATCATGAATGTGCCATTTACCTTGGCTCATCCAGAACTTGAAAAACAGTTCCTGAAAGAAGCTGAAGCCAATCACTTGTTGAATCTTGCCGGCCACCGTTCAGTTGGCGGTATGCGCGCCAGCATTTACAATGCTGTTCCTCTGGAAGGGGTGCAGGCATTGGTGAATTTTATGGATGACTTCGCTCAACGCAATGCTTAATGCCTGAAAAGCAGAAACCCGGCAATGGCCGGGTTTTTTTGTGCAGCTATAGTTTAAAAAATAAAAGTATGAAGGATAAAACCACAGATCAGCATGCCCAGTGCAAAAAACACACATGACATCATATCGAGATCATAGCGGGAACCAAGTCGATGTTCGACTTGCTGTAAATTTTCTTCTTGCACGATTTTCATAGATATTTATAGTCCGATCTATTTATCGTAAATCATTATTTGTTGACCGTATTTTTATCATAAAAAGTTGATTAAATAAAGAACATTCCGAGCTAAACTTGTTAAAGTTCGTATTGTTTAAATAACCAGGTTAAATATCTAAAGATTTATTCTAAGTTTTTTAATTTCATAATTTTTATAATCTCAAAAGCCTAATTAAACAAATTCACAAGAACGCTTCATTGGATTTAAAAGCTTTTATAAAACAAAGTAAAATAAAGCCGAAATTCATTATTTTCGCTTCAATCAACCCATTAAAAATAATCGGAAAATAGAAAAAATTAAATTAAAAATAATCAGGAGATATTCGGCTATAAGTGAATATCTCCTCTTTGCAAGTTATGCTGATTTTTTATAGATACTGGCCTGAATCCAGAGATTGCCTCGAATATATTGGCCGATTTCAAAATCCTTATATTCGGTATTGCGAGTAGCAATCCGGATGAGGGTGGCGGGCTGGCCTTCATCATGAAGCAGGGTGACATCGTATAAAGTATAGTTCTGAGCCATAAATTGCATGGTGGTTTTGCCGACAATATTGCCCTGGAACCAGGCTTCATCTTCCTGCCCCAAGGTTTCGCCGTAGAGATAGGCCACCATTTTGGAAAAATCGACAGTGACGGGTTCTTTATCTTCTTCGGTTTTTGGTTCCCATGCATCAATCTGTTCCTGCAAATTCTCAGGAGCCACACCGTTATTGGCGGCCAGAATATCATTTAAGGCACGGTGATGTTTAATGGATGCCGGATCATCTACCACCAGATGTTCGTGATCACCGACGGCCTCAAGCTCATAAGCCCAGGCATTCAGGTTGACGATATAAGACTGGTCTTTTTCATAATGCTGCCGATTAACGCTATACAGGTTATCGAAAGCATAAATAATACTGTTGGCACCAAGATTCAGGCAAAGCACAGCTTGGGTATTGGATTTACAGGAAATAATCCGGTCAATGCTGGCTTTGATCTGATACGGGCTTTCAAAACATGGGAATGCGGTTTTTACGGCCTGAGGCTTGTTGTTTTCTACCGCAATTACCTGACTCAACTGCACTGCAGCTTTGCTAGGTCCCTGAATCAGCCAGGTCGTTTCATCCATTTCTCCTTCTTGCGTACACAGGCCCATGGGCATAACAGGCGCGTCAAGAGCTTGGCCTAACCATTGGGGAACATCTGTGCCTGGATTTTCGGTCAGCAAGGTCCAATGCTCGACATGACTACCGAAATTCTGATCATCAATGGTAATGATCTCTGGGCTATTCTGTTTTTTCATATACACAATTGATCTTGGATGACTTATTTATGTTAATCGAGGGTTATTACGATTTTTCAAGTCAATTGAATGAATTTTAAAATTAAAATGTAAATCGGATGAAATCTATTTTTTCTTGAAGGCCAGCTGTACAAGGATTACAGTCTTAGTTTTCTGCATAGAAAAAGCCAGAACCATATTTTTAATCTTCAACCTTGAGCGGATGATTTGCTACACTAATCGGGATTTCTCCCTCTATGGAAAGCTTTGTGTTGCCATTTAAACTTTGGGTCGATGCCGATGCATTGCCTCGTATCCTGAAAGATGTGATTATCCGTGCTTCAGATCGCTACCAGCTGGAAGTGACTTTTGTAGCCAATCAGCCTATAGGAATTACGCCTTCAGTACGGATTAACTCGATTCAGGTCATGAGCGGAGCAGATGCAGCGGATCAGGAAATTGTGGATCGTATGAAAGCGCATGATATTGTAGTTACCCAGGATATTCCTTTGGCTGCAGAGGTGATAGAGAAGGGCGGAATTGCCATTCATCCACGCGGGGAAATCTATACCGAAGCCAATGTGAGGGCACGTCTGCATTTACGTGATTTTATGGATACCTTGCGTGGCGCAGGGGTGCAGACGGGTGGCCCACCCCCCATTTCTGAACGGGATAAGCGTGAATTTTCCAGTTCATTAGACCAAACCATTCAAAAGCAGAAACGTAAAACTTCCGTTCTCTAAGAGCTTTATTTCATGCCTATACAAACCAATATGATTGTGACCTATGCCTTATTGGTTTTTATCTGGGCAACAACACCGCTGGCAATTGTCTGGAGTGTCACAGACTTGCATCCACTTTGGGCGTTGGCCTTGCGCTTTTTCTTGGCCTTGCCGTTTGCTTTTGTACTGCTGTGGATATTTAAAAGCCGATTTTCTTTAGACCGGATTTCCCTGCATAGTTATCTGGCCGGGGCATGCAGCTTTATTGGCTCACAGATTTTTACCTATCTGGCGACGAGCTATTTAAGCTCTGGGATTATCGCGCTGATGTTCGGGCTGTCTCCGATTATTGCCGGCCTGATTGGTCGTTTTGTGTTTCAGCTCAAGCTTTATCCTTCACAGTGGTTAGGTATGGCGATTGCCCTGTTGGGACTTGGTATTATTTGTATTGGCGGTAAAGACCAGCATATTCAGCCTGTGGGTATTGGGCTGATGTTGCTCAGTGTGGTTATTTATTGTGCTTCCATGTTCTGGGTGAAGCAGATCAATGCACCACTTGAGCCAATGACGCAGGCGGCCGGTTCGATTGCAGTTTCGGCACTACTGGCTGGTGCTATGTTGCCTTTTATCTGGCAATTTGCACCAACCGAAATCCCTCAGGCCAAATCCCTTATCGGGCTCAGTTATACGGTGATTATGGCCTCACTGGTCGCTATGTTCTGCTACTTTAAACTGGTACAAAAAATTAAGGCAACCACACTCTCTTTAACGACAGTGGTCACCCCGATGTTTGCCCTGTTTGTCGGGGTGATATTGAATGATGAAAAATTGTCGTTTATGGCGCTGGTAGGCGTGGTTATTTTACTGTTAGGTTTACTGGTTTATTTTTCTAAAGCGATTAAGGCAAGTTATTCTGCTCGCCTTCCGGAAGACTTTTGAGATTTACATTTTACTGACTGAAATTGCTTTTGACCGACTCACCCAGCTTGACGCGATCCTGCGGATGTAAGGTAATAAAATAAGCTCCCGTCCGGTATTTGCCATTTTCTTCTTCACGGCTATAGGCCACCTGTGCGGTTGCCGCGATATGGAAAAAGTTCTCAGGATGGCTTAAGGTCACATGCAGATAAGTGCCTTCATTGATCAGATGGTTGCTAAAGAAGCTAAAACCGGTCTCCGAAAAGTTGACCTGTTCCGGTATAGGCAACAGGCTTTGTACAATGGCATCGTATAAAGAGCCAGTAATAAGGTTTAATTTTTGATTAAATAAGGATAATATTCGAGAAATTTGTTGATCTTTTTCAGACAATTGTTCTAATTCGTAGTTAACAGCATGATCAAATTGATCTAACTCGGCAAGTAGTAGAAAATAGCGAGGCAAGACAAAATTAGAGTCATAAGGGTCATTTAAGGCAACATCATCGGAAATAATCTGATAATTGATTCGTAAGGCAGCATCGATTCGAGACATGACGCGTCTTTCCGCGAATCCGCTTGGATGCTGGACATTTTCCATAATTTATTACCTCGGACTAGATGGTATGTTCAAACCAATCTCGCTGTATATAGGGTTGAAATATACTCGCGCACGGCGTAGTAACCACTTTATTTCTTTTATTGCACTGGTCTCAATGATCGGTCTCACACTCGGTGTAGCCGTCCTCATTACAGTGTTATCTGTGATGAATGGTTTTGATCGCGAGCTAAAAAACCGTGTCTTGGGAATGATACCTCAAGCAACTGTTTCTTCAACACAAATCTTAACAAATTGGCCTGAACTTGCAAACAAAATTGAACAGCATGAGCATGTTCAGGGGGTAGCACCATTTACCCAGTTACAAGGGATGCTGACCGCTCAGGGACAGGTCGCCGGAATTATGGTGACCGGGATTGAACCAGAATATGAAAAGAAGGTTTCGATCATTCAAAACCATATGGTTGAGGGCAGTATTGATCAGCTGAAAAAGGGTGAATTCGGGATTGTTTTAGGTAAGCAGATGGCCGATGCCATGGGGGTTGGCCTGAATGACAACATTACCCTGGTTTTACCTGAAGCCACACCTTCGCCGGCAGGAGTGGTGCCACGCTTTAAGCGTTTCAAGGTGGTTGGCCTTTTTAGTATTGGTGCCGAAGTAGACTCGATGATGGGCTATATCGCCCTGAATGATGCCTCGACCTTACTGCGTTTGCCAGATGGCGCGCAGGGGATACGCATGAAGCTGGATGATATTTTCGTTGCTCCGCAAGTATCGCAGGAAATTGCACGTGATTTGCCAGCTAATTTCTATGCCTCTGATTGGACCTATACCCACGGCAATCTATTCAGCGCGATCCAGATGGAAAAAGCCATGGTCAGTTTGCTTCTCTTTCTGATCGTTCTGGTGGCAGCTTTTAATATTGTGTCATCGCTGGTCATGGTGGTGACTGACAAGAAATCAGACATTGCGATTTTGCGGACCTTAGGTGCTTCACCTGCCACAATTACCAAAATCTTTATGGTGCAAGGTACCGTGATTGGAGTTATTGGTACGTGTGCTGGGGCAATTCTGGGCATTATTAGTGCGACCAGTATCAGCAGTTTTATTGGCTGGTTAAATACTGCATTCGGTTTAAATATGTTTGATGCTTACTTTATTAACTATTTACCTTCTTATCTGCGCTGGCAAGATGTGCTTGTAATTGTCGGTCTGTCACTGGCGCTAAGCTTTGTTGCTACCATTTATCCGGCTTTGCGAGCAGCGAAAATTCAACCGGCAGAGGCATTGCGTTATGAGTAATCTGATTTTAGATGCCCAGAGTATTCAGAAGTCTTTTACAGATGGAAAATCGACTGTTGAAGTAATTAAGGGAATTTCATTGCAGGTCCAAGCTGGTGAATTTGTGTCAATTGTTGGCTCCAGTGGTTCCGGTAAAAGCACCTTATTGCATGTACTGGGCGGGCTTGATCGCCCGACTGCCGGGCAGGTGATGGTCAATGGTCGCCGCTTTGATAATCTGTCCGAGGCAGAGCGTGGCTATATGCGAAATGAACATCTGGGCTTTGTTTACCAGTTTCATCATCTTCTTCCAGAGTTTACTGCACTGGAAAATGTGGCCATGCCCTTGATGCTACGCAAAGGAACCAGCTTTAAGGAAGCCAAACAGCAGGCTGAATATCTGCTGGAACGTGTCGGACTGTCTCATCGCCTGACGCATCAGCCTGGTGAGCTGTCAGGCGGGGAGCGCCAGCGTGTCGCATTGGCACGGGCTGTGGTGACTAAACCCAAGCTGTTGATGGCCGATGAACCGACTGGCAACCTAGATCGTAAAACAGCGGAAAAAATATTTGAACTGCTGACAGAGCTGCGTCGTGAATTTAATATGGCGATGCTGATCGTTACCCATGATGAACAGCTGGCACATGCAGCAGACCGAATTTTACATATGCAGGATGGTCTGTGGCTGGAGAACTAAATTACAAGAAAAATCTTCTTTAATTGAAGCCCACTCCGGTGGGCTTTATGATGGCCTGAAAACAATAACAAGATAGAATAATTCATGTTGCAGTGGCTGTGTGTGGGCTGGATTACAGGTCTGGCCTTTATGGGAAGAAATATTCTGAATATTCAGCTGAGTACTTCACTCATTATGCTGATTGCGGCATTTTGCTACCTGGGCTGCACTATATTTAACCCGCTTTTGAATACACCGCTACGACGCTTTGTTATCGTGTGCCTGATGAGTATCATCGGCATGATGTTGGGGCAGGGCTATGCCAATCAGCAGCTTAGTCAGCGCCTCCTGAATGTTGAGCATAAAGTTCAGCAGAAAAAAGTTGTGGTCTATATCAAAAACCTGAATAAGCTGGGAAACAGCTCGATTCAGCAGCCTTTAGAAGTACTGATAACGCAAGGCGACGCTATAAAATGGATGGGGTTTTTAGCGCCATCTTCTCTACAGAAAGCTGTGGATACTCAGAACACTCATGGCTCTACGCTTGAGTTGGGGCGTTATTATCTGTTGCAGGGAGAAGTTCGACCAACCCACAGTTATGCAACACCGGGAGCTTTTGATGCAGAAAAGTGGGCTTTAGAGCAGAATGTGATGGCTGGTTTTCGGATCCAGAATATTCAGCAACTCGATCCTGCTGCTGTGTATGCACTGGGCTATGGCAGGCATCTTCGGGAACAAAGAACATTCCAATCGCGCTTTTTACTCTGGGTGGAAAGGCAGCGACTGCAATTAAGAGCATTTATCCTTAGACAGCCTGTGCAAAATAAAGGCTTGTTACTGGCCTTGCTAACGGGCGATGAGAGTTTACTGGAATCCGCCACACAAGAGCAGTTCCGGCGTTTTGGAATGAGTCACCTATTGGCTATCTCTGGCCCGCATGTGCTGATTTTTGCCTTGATGTGCTGTTCAGCTTTGCAGTGGATGGTGTCAAGATATTCCCCTCTGCTTTATTTGCGTTGGCCGCGTCAGTATTTTTTAAGTGTGCCTTTCCTGCTCTGTGTTTTACTTTATTGTGCCTTTGTGGGCTTTGAAGTGCCCGCAATGCGAACTATGCTGATCTGTGTACTTGGAATCATCACGATGATCTTGAGACAGCAAGTCCAAGCTTTAAAACTGCTGATTTTAAGTGCGGCCTTATTACTCTTATTTGACCCTTTCAGTATTTTATCGGCCGCGTTTTGGCTGTCTTATGGCGCCTGTTTTGTCTTGCTCAGGATTTACCAGACGATCCAGCAACAACCGCGTGAACTCCAGCCCAGTACCTGGCAGCGCCTGTCTCTGGCAGGCAAAGTGCTGGTGGAGTCCCAATGGAAGATTTTTCTGGCCTTATTCCCTTTAATGATGCTGTTCTTTAAGCAGCTTGCCTGGATTACTCCCTTTAGTAATCTCGTCGCCATTCCCTGGATTGGCCTGTTGATTGTTCCTCTGGATATTCTGGCTGCGGTAATGTTTTTTATTGCAGAGCCATTTTCAAGCGTGCTATTTCAACTGAATGATCTTCTCTTGCAAATACTGCTGGCCTTTTTGAATGTACTGGATTACTGGTTCAAGCCGCAGCTCATTCCATTCGCCATGAATATCTGGATGATCGGCCTGATGATATTGGCCGTTCTGATTGTCTTTATGCCAAGAGGGGTGTTACCCAAATCCTGGGCTGCCTTAAGTTGTGTACCGCTTTGCATTCCGCAGTTTTATGCTGCACCTTTTCAATTATCGATACTTGATGTGGGGCAAGGGCAGGCGATTTTCATCCGGAATGGTCAGCACAGTATGATGGTGGATATGGGCGGATATTATGATGAAGAAAAATTTAGTGTGGGTCGGCAAATTATTATGCCTTTTTTATCGGTGCAAGGCGTAGCTCAGCTTGATCAACTGATATTGACCCATCTGGACCAAGATCATAGTGGAGCGTATTACAGTATTAAAAATCAGCTTAAAGTCAAAGAAATTTATGCCAACGAGACCCTTAAGGGTGATCAGTCTGTCCCATTTCAGTATTGTCATGCAGGTATGCAATGGCAATGGAGACAGCAAGTTAAGTTTACTGTTCTATCTCCTCCAATTCAGCATCTTTCACAAGCTGCTATAAATAAAAATGAAAATTCATGCGTATTACATATCGAAATACAGGGTGGGGCACCGTATCAGAATTTCTTGCTCATGGGTGATGCGGGATGGCAAACAGAATTCTATCTGCTGCAGCATTATCCGGCGCTCAAAGTGGATGTGCTTGTATTGGGGCATCATGGAAGCAAGCATAGTTCCGCCTATGAATTTCTGAAACATTACCAGCCTAAACTTGCGATTGCTTCTGCGGGGCGTTTTAATCGTTATGGGCATCCCAGTGGTATGACTCAAGCTCGATTGGACGCCCTGGAGATTCCTCTGATTACGACTATTGAAAAAGGCACAATTGAATTTTCAAAACAGGAGCAGAATATGTTAGTACACGCCTACCGTGACAAATTTTTCTGGCTTAAGCGGAATTAAACCCAGATTTAAATAGGTGCAATAAATTTATTTTGTTGTTGAGCTGCTATTCTGATCTGCTGGACTTTGGCCAAGGCTTGTTGATGCTCCATGGTATACAATCCGCGTAATTCTGGATTGGCCTTGAAGCGTTTATAACTCCAGTGATAATGCTCAGGATAGCGCCGTATCAGGTTTTCAAGAGTTTTAAAAATGACCTGTGTTCCATAATTTGCATCATTTTCATAGATCTGCTCGTCTATCGCTTCGATATGCATATCGAAGCCGCCATTGTCATTACGTAAAGCGTATAAAAACAAGGCTTCGGCTTTGGTTTTTTGAATAAGTTTGGCACTTAAATTGCTGGTAGCGAGCGGGATACCAAAATAAGGCAGATATTCCCCCCCTATACTTGGGGTATGATCCGGCAGAATAACAGTCGTCCCTCCTTGTCTAAGTGCCTTAAAGATTTGACGGACACCGGAGTCATTGGTCGGAACCAGATGGGCTTTTTCACGGCTACGTGCCAGATGTACAAAACGATCAACAGCTGGATTTTTAACTGGCTTATACATGATGGTCATTTGGGTATACTGGGCAAAATAGGCATTCATAATTTCCCAAGTCCCAAAATGCGGCACAATTAACACAAGTCCCTTATTTTCAGCTAAAGCCTGCTGAAAGATGTCTTGACCATGAACCTGATGGATGCGGGACAGGTTTTTTTCGTTACTGGAACCCCAAATACTAAAGAACTCAAAATAAGACATCAGTTCATTACGGATGGCTGCGCGGGTAATTTGTTCCCGTTGCTCCTTGGAAAGCTCAGGCAAGCTGACTTCCAGATTTAATCGAATAGTATTGGAAGTTTTTGAAATTTTTAAAATATTGACCAAACCAGCCAGAGCCTGCGCAATCCAACGTGAAAATTGAATCGGCTGACGGCTAACAAACTTTAATACACTATAAGCAATATTCTGCGAGCTTCGTTCAGTCATTGAGTGTTAATAGGTAAAATGAAAGAAAATAAAATTTATTATAGGCGAAAACGTTTTGTTTAGACAGAATTACCTTATTCAGTGTATATAATGGGTTCAAGATAAATCAATTTATTGGGTTGTTTATGTCCGATTGGCCACCAAAACCTGAAAACCAAATACAACAGTCATCACAGCCAGTGCAACCCACTGGTCCGGAATGGAAGCTGCTGGAGAAAGCAGTTTTAGCTTCTGTAGAAGAACAGCGCCGTGCCCGTCGCTGGGGAATTTTTTTTAAATTTCTAACTTTTGCTTATCTGCTGATTATTATTTTAGCACTCGGTAAAAGTTGTAGTGTAGCCTCTTCTGAGGCCGGCTCAGGCGCAGGTGTGCATCTTGCAGTGGTCGACATTGTGGGCACGATTGCTGCTGACAAACAGAGTGTAAATAGCAACAATACGATTAAATCACTTAAAAAAGCCTATGAAAATAAACAGAGTAAGGCAGTGGTGCTGAATATTAACTCGCCAGGCGGTTCACCGGTGCAATCAGATGAAATCTGGCAGGAAATCCAGTATCTGAAAAAGCAGCATCCGGAGAAAAAACTGTATGCAGTGATTGGAGATACCGGTGCATCTGGTGCGTATTATATTGCTTCGGCAGCCGATGAAATCATTGTGAATCCATCCAGTCTGGTGGGTTCAATTGGGGTGATTATGCCAAATTATGGCTTAAATGGCCTGTTACAGAAAATGGGAGTTGAAGACCGCACCATGACCTCTGGTGAAAATAAAGCCTTGCTCTCCATGACTCAGCCAGTAGATCCTGAGCAAAAAGCACATGTACAGGGTGTGCTGGATAATGTGCATGGTCATTTTATTCAGGCGGTAAAACAGGGCCGGGGCGACAAACTGAAATCAACTGATCCTGCCATATTCTCTGGTTTGTTCTGGACAGGTGAGCAGGCAGTAAAACTCGGTATTGCAGATCGTGTTGGTAGTCTGAACACATTAAAACGTGAATTGAAAACAGATAAAGCCTTGAACTATACCATCGAATATAGCCCATTTGAGTCAGTGCTTGGCCGTATGGGATCATCAATCGGTGAAGGAATTGCCACTTCGGTTGCCCAGAAACTCCAGTCAGAGAATCATACATCGCTGCAATGAAGCCTTTAATCCATTTTGCGCACGCCAATGGCGTGCCCTCCAAAGTCTATCAAAAGCTGTTCGATGCACTGCAACCGGACTTTGATATTATTTATGTTCAGGCTCTAGGTCCAGATAAACGTTATCCGGTAGACAATCACTGGCGGAGCCTGACTCAGCAAGTGACTGATAGTATTGTACGTCAGGCGCATGGCAGGCCAGTGATCGGTTTAGGCCATTCTTTGGGTGCAGTATTGAGTTTTCAGGCAGCCTTAACACGTCCGGGACTGTTTTCTCAAGTGATTATGCTGGATCCACCCTTGATGATGGGTAAAGAAGTATTGGCATTACATGCTGCAAAAATACTGCGTTTAAAGGCGCTGGATCAAATGTCACCGGCTGGTTTATCCAAACGCCGTCGTGATCATTGGGACTCGCGTGAACAGGCGGCTGAGCTACTTCGTCCCAAAGGTTTTTATCGAGATTTTGATGCAGACTGTTTTCAGGCATATATTGATCATGGTCTTAGCACTGATCCAGTGCGGGGCGGTGTAGAGCTGACTATTCCGAAGATGGATGAAGTCGAGATCTTCAGGACCAATCCATCACTTTGGTGGCTGCCTCAGTCTAAACCTCAAGTTCCAGTGAAAGTGCTGGTGGCTGAAAAAGGCCCTTTTCTCGAGCGTCGATTCCCTCAACAGATTGAGAAAAAATTCGGTATTCCCTTTGAGATATTCGCCGGTGGACATATGTTTCCTCTGGAGCAGCCTTTAAAAGTCGCAGAGAAAGTCAGACAGTTCATCCAGGGATAAGCTGGAATAATTTATCAGCTGGTTTTTCTAACAGAATAAATAAAAAACGCCTTCGAAAAGGCGTTTTTTATTTATTTGAAATTTTAAAACTTGCAGAATTGAACCGGTTCATGCATCAATTTACCCTGGTAATAGACCCCAGTATCAGCAGGCTGAAGGGTTCCGCTACAGATCCATTCCACCACTTGTGGGTAGATCAGATGTTCCAGCTTATGAACTCGCTCTGCCAAGGTTGTTGCAGTGTCCTGATGACTGACTTTAAGTACACCTTGAGCCAGTGCCTGACCGGCATCTAGCTCGGCAGTCACATAATGCACAGTACAGCCATGCAATACGTCTCCGGTATTTAATACACGTTGATGCGTATGCATACCTTTGTAATACGGTAAGAGAGAAGGGTGAATGTTCAGCATTTTCCCTTCCCAGGCTTTTACAAATTTTTTACTTAAAATTCGCATAAAGCCTGCAAGTACGATCAGGTCCGCCTCCCAGTCCAGAAGCTGCTGATGCATAACATCATCAAATGCTTCACGGCTTGGATACTGCTGGTGTTCAATCACCGCAGTTGCAATTTTTGCTTGTTGTGCACGCGTTAAGGCATATGCTTCAGGTTTGTTGGAAAGTACCCCGACAATTTTCCCTGACAGATCTGCATCAATCAGGGCTTGCAGGTTTGATCCATTGCCTGAAACAAGAACAGCGATTTTAATCATCTAGGGCTTAAGCGAAAACTACACGAATTTTTTCGTCAGCGTCTGCAACAGACTCAGCATTTTCGACAATATGACCCATTGCCCATGCTTTTTCGCCGAAGCTATTTAGAAGCTCTATGGTTTGATCTGCAGCAGCTGCATCAACAACCAGTACCATACCAACACCACAGTTGAATGTGCGGTACATTTCAAACTGTTCTACACCACCTTCGCGTTGTAACAGTTTGAACAGCTCTGGCCATTCCCATGACGATTCATTCACTACCGCTTGTGCACCATTTGGCAATACGCGTGGCAGGTTACCTGGTAAACCACCACCGGTAATGTGTGCCATTGCATGCACATCAACGTGTTTTAACAGTTCAAGAATAGATTTTACATAGATACGGGTCGGTTCCATTGCCACATCGGCAAGTGGACGGCCATCTACGATTTGATTCAGATCAACATTTTTTACGTCAAGAATTTTACGAAGCAGAGAGTAACCATTTGAATGGGCGCCTGAAGAAGCCACACCAATCAATACATCACCCGCTTTTACTTTTGAGCCATCAATAATTTTGCTTTGCTCAACCACACCCACACAGAAACCTGCAAGATCGTAATCTTCACCTTCATACATGCCTGGCATTTCAGCAGTTTCACCGCCTACCAATGCACAGCCGGCAAGTTCACAGCCTTTACCGATACCAGTGACGACATTGGCAGCAACATCGACATTCAACTGGCCAGTGGCATAATAATCAAGGAAAAACAGTGGCTCTGCGCCACATACCAGAAGATCGTTTACACACATGGCCACCAGATCTTGACCAATCGTGTCATGACGGTTCAAGTTCAGGGCTAAACGTAATTTTGTACCAACACCATCTGTGCCAGATACGAGAACAGGTTCTTCATAACCTTTAGGGATTTTACAAAGTGCACCAAAGCCGCCTAGACCGCCCATCACTTCAGGACGGGAAGTACGCTTTGCGACAGTTTTGATTCGGTCGACTAACGCGTCGCCCGCTTCAATATCGACACCTGCATCTTTGTAGCTTAAACCAGTGTTTGGGGTAGAAGTTGAGTTGCTCATAATGAAGTCTCCGCATTCGCGGCAGGGATTATAACCCGAATATGCAAAACTCTTATGGTATTTGTGGCTTAAAATGCTATCTTTGTGGAAATATTTTACTTTTTATAATGATTAATAGAGAAAAGGTCAAAATTTATGATAGATCGCACATTGCGTCGCGTGTTTATCCTAGCTGCGATAGCTTTATTGCTGTGGATGTTGTATTTACTTAAACCTGTTGTTATTCCATTTGTTGCGGCATTTTTGATAGCCTATCTGTTAAGTCCGCTGGTCGATAAGTTTCATGACGCCGGACTACCGCGCTGGCTTTCAATCAGTATCGTGTTTATTGGAATTGGTATCCTGGTGACCCTGGCCATTTGGTATCTGATTCCATTAATCTGGCAGCAGCTGATGTATGCACGTGACAACATCCCGGCGATAATTGGATGGATCAATTCAAGCTTTTTACCCTGGTTGTCGAATACCTTTAATATGGTTGAAATGGAAGTCGATACGAACCAGATTTCCACTGTGGTCATGGACTATGTACAGACCCATTATAGTGCAGATAGTATCCAGGCCTTTGTACTGCGTTTGGCCCAATCCGGGATTAACTTTTTACAGATTGGCGGGATGATTGTTCTGATTCCTATTATTGCCTTCTATTTCCTGCTGGATTGGGACCGTATGCTGGAAAGCTTGCGCCGCTTGATCCCACGTCCTTATGAAAAAAGTACCTTGAAGATCGTATCTGAGTGCCATAATGTTTTGGGGGCTTTTGTCAAAGGACAGTTCCTGGTCATGGTTTTATTAGGAATTGTTTATGCAGTCGGTTTGCAACTAATTGGACTTGAAGTGGGCCTGATTATTGGCATGGTGGCAGGTCTGGCCAGTATTATTCCTTATCTGGGTTTTGCTGTCGGGATCATTGCAGCGGTGGTCGCGACCTTCTTGCAGTTTGGGATTGACTGGTGGCAGCTGGTTTTGGTCGGTGTGGTGTTTATGGTGGGGCAGGCCGTAGAGGGGTATGTGCTACAGCCTTTCTTGCTCGGGGATAAAATTGGTTTATCGCCAGTTGCTGTGGTGTTTGCGGTATTGGCAGGTGCGCAACTGGCCGGTTTTCTAGGGATGCTGATCGCCTTGCCGGTTGCTGCTGTAATTGTAGTGTTATTGCGACATATACGGGAGTATTATGAGCATACGGATTTTTATGGTTATAAAACCCGGGTGATCAGAGATGCTTCGACAGGGTCGATCAGTGTTGAGACTGCAGACGTAGACGTTGATATTGAAATGAAAAAGCCAGAAGCAAAATCACTGCAGGCTGATGAAAAATCCAGTAAGATGGATGCCTCTTTTAATAAAGACTCATAAGGCCATTAATATTATATGCGTCAATTGCAGTTAGATATAGAACCTCAACTCGATGCCCGAATCAGTGATTTTTCGGGTCCGGGCTGGGGGCATGTCATTGATGCCATTCGACAGTTACATGCTGGATTAATTAACCATTTTTATGTATATGGTGGGGCAGGTACAGGTAAAAGCCATTTACTGTCTGCGATTTGTGATTCTTATCTGGAGATCGGTAAGTCGGCCATTCAAGTTTCTTTATTAGAGCTGCTAGATGCACCCACTGAAGCCATTACCTCTCTGGACCGTTTTGATCTGATTGCGCTGGATGATATTGAAGCCATCAGTGGCGTACCGCATTGGCAACGCGCCGTTTTTCATTTGATTAATTATAATAATGAAGGGGGCGGTCAGCTGGTGTTTTCATCGCGTTTCGCGCCTATTGAATTAAAACTGGAACTACCAGATCTGCAATCTCGTCTGACCCAGGCGGTCAGTGTTCGAGTACCCAATGGTAGTCTATATGCTGACCGTTATGCGCTGGTTTCTTCAGTTCTGGATCGTCGCGGGATACATCTCGATCCACAAATTTTTGATTATTTACTCAACTACGGATCTCATCAAACCTCGGTATTATTGCAGACCCTGGAGCAGATTATCCAGCTATTAAAAGGAGAAAAGTTAAAGGTAAGTCATGCCAATTTAAGACAGATTTATGCATTAATTGACGAATATCGATAAGTTATAAAAAATCTTGAGTAATTACTCAGTCTATGCCAAAGTAAGGCAAAATTATTCGCTGTTGCACGGATTATGCAACTCTAGAAAAAAAACAAATAAATAAAAAACTAAGGAGAAGGTTATGCTCAAGAGGGGCATAGGCGTGGCTTTGCTATGTATAGCAGGGCAGGCATATGGTGCAGATATTGTTGTAACCACTACAGAAGATATTGAAAAAGACGACAAGGAATGTTCCCTTCGAGAAGCCATTGAATATATTAACCGAGAGGCAGGCAAAGAAGGCTACCTGGGATGTGGAGGAGAGAACTCTACAACCACCATTTTATTAAAAGCAAACAACACCTATGTCCTGAATAAGCACATTCCGGTTAAAAAATCCCTGACCATTCGATCTGTTGCTGAAAATGATGGAAACTGGAGCTCTACCGAGCAGGTGCGGGGCAGGGAAAATGCCCGTATTCAGATGAAAGGTACAGATAACCTGTTCCGGATTGCTAACAATGAAAATTGGATTACTGCTACTTTAAAAGAGCTAGACCTAGAAGGCTGTGGAGCGGCCAGTTGTGCTGAGGAAGGGGGCTTGATCTATAACCAAGGTAGATTAAGCCTGGAGCACAGCCGTTTGTTTAAAGGCGCGGCTATAAAAGGAGGCGCAATTTATAGTGCTGGTCAGTTTGGTGACAATCTGATGAGCAGTGTAATTATCAAAAATAGCCTGATTGAGAATAACAAAGCACAACAAGGGGGCATTCTTTATACAAAGTTGCCATTTTTCTTTATCACGCAAAGTGTACTAAGAGACAATCAAACCTCAAATCTGAGTAGTGCCAATATCTATACAGCCGGTCAGGTCGCTGATCTTGAAACTATTGAACGAAAAAATGCAGAAATGAGCAGCAGTACGCTACTT
This sequence comes from Acinetobacter sp. RF14B, assembly GCF_006864105.1. Taxonomy (NCBI): domain Bacteria; kingdom Pseudomonadati; phylum Pseudomonadota; class Gammaproteobacteria; order Moraxellales; family Moraxellaceae; genus Acinetobacter; species Acinetobacter sp. RF14B. The sequence goes on from NZ_SMTB01000009.1 coordinate 37,391, forward strand.
AAAAACAGCGGAGTGCTGATTAATGTAGTGGATGGAATGGGACTAAATAACCTGACCATTGTCGATAATGCAGATACAGCCTTACGTTTGGAAGCGCCGCATGCTAAAGCTTATGTAGCCAATAGTATTATCTTGAAAAATGGTGCACAGGATTGTCAGATTACCGCTACAGATAAAACAACTGTTCAAAATAATCTAGTAGGGAGTTGTGGAGCCGGAGAAGCCCGTTATCCAAACCAGATCTGGACTGGAACCCATCTATTTGCAGAAAAAACGAATCAGAGTGAAGGCGTTTGTCAAAATTTCAGAGAAAATACAACAGCAATTTTATGCCCTTATAGCATACCAAAAGACCAGTTCTTAGGGTATATACGGCCGCGTATTTTGTTGAGTCATGCGGTGGTAGAAGACTCGCCTATCGTAAATAAAGGCCTGCCTTCGAATAAGGTAGATAATAATCTGATTGGCTGTGCAGAAGCTGACCAGCGGAATAATAACCGTTTGATGGATAACCAGTTTTGTGACCGCGGTGCCATTGAAGTGATTGTTCCAACCTCTACGAGTCTGGTCGGCCAGGATTTGCTGAAAGGTGAGGTGGCCAAATTTTCAATACAGCCCTATCTTGGCGATAGTGACCTCTTGCCTAAAGAACAATGCAGCATTTTGGTAGGCCCACCTGCATCAGGACAAAGCTGGCAAGATGGATGTTTGAGAATTGTACAAACCAAAACAGAATCAAAAGGTAAAACCACCATTGATCTTGAAGGGAATGTAACTTATACCCCGGACTCTGGTTGGCATGGCGCAGATATTTTTGAAATTCAGGTCGTGACGTCTTCTACACGCTTTAATAAATCCAAGCCTTATCTGGTTTTGAGTACACAGATTGTGCAAGAGCTTAAAAATGAAATGCAAGACAAGTCAGTTAAAACTTCTGGAGGTGCGTGGGGTTTTGGTGGGCTAATTGCTTTGTTGGGATTAATAGGATTACAACGTTCTCTGAAAGATTAAGGAACAATCATGAAAAATTATAAAAAAGGGTTGCTTGCAGTCATGATTTTATCTGCCATGAGTTTGATGGCAGCTGAAGATAAAACTATTTATGTCACCACACTGTTAGATGAAGATGGGGAAAATTCTAAAGCTTGCTCTTTACGTGAAGCGATTAAAACTGCAAAGCTGGATAAGTCTTATGGGGGGTGTAATGTTGGACGTACACTCCGACTGGATGGGAGTGCAGCTGATGTCATTCAGCTTGAGGCAGGTGAATATAAGCTAGACCGTGAACTGATTGTAGAGTCAGCAGTGAAGATCTATGGTAAATCCCCCTATAGCTATAATACAAAAAGCCCGATCACTTTTTTATATCCTACCCGTGAAGCGCTGAAAACCACCATTTCTGGTCAAAGTAAGACCCGACTATTTAACACCTTAGAAAGTCAGGTGAGCTTAAACATTCAGAACCTTATATTAAAGGATGGTTATGCGACGAAAAATTCTTATGATCAGGGCAATGGGGGCACATTTTATGTCGCGGGGCCTTTAGGCGTGATTAATAGTGAAATTGTAGGGTCTAAAGCAGAGGCAGAAGGAGGAGCAATTTATGCGACTGCCTTGAATAATGAAAAAAATATCCAGATAGTAGATTCTTTAATTCGCAACAATGTGGCAAATACGTACGGCAGCATCTTGGCCATGGATTGCAGTGGAAATTTAGGCAGTACCCACACGGGGGTGGATATTATCCGAAGCAGTCTGATTGAAAATGGTTCCAGTCATACAGCGAGTATTCTAGATTTTTGTGGTGCAGCTAAAGTAAATATCCAGAATTCAACTATTGCCCAAAATACCGCCAGTGCCCAAGGCTATATTCTGCGTATGGCCCATCATTTAAGCCGGCCTTTAGCCAGTAGCTCAGTGCTCAATGCTTCTAACAATACAATTGTAGAAAACGTAGCAAAATCAGTTTTATATTATGATGACTTGGGAGTAAAAACGCTTAAACACAATGTTTTGGCATTTAATAAAGGTTTATCTTGTGAATATGCATTGAATGCAGGAAATCCTCCCCCAGCACCAAAAATTTCTTTCACGAGCGATTTCAATGCAATAGAGCAAACTGGGGAATCAAGGTGTGTATTGCCAGAGCTGGAGAAAGAAAAGGTCTCAACCAATATTGATGTATCCAATACAGCGCTTGAAAAGCTGTTGACGCCTTTTATAGAGCCTTCGATCAATAATCGTTATCTAGGTATGTATTATCCAATTGATAATCAAACTGATACAGACCTGGTTGATATTGGAGACAAAAATTGTATTGAAAACGATCAGCGCGGGATTGAGCGTGTCGTTGATGCCACTTTACTTTTCAATCCAGCTGCAAGAAATACCTGTGACATTGGCTCGATTGAAATGCGGCGTTTTACTGCAGCAGATATAGTCGGACTTAAAAATGTATCGTTAACAGAGCTATTGGATTCTTACCAAAAAAATATTGATGATCTTCAATCTATTCTGAATCACAAGGATACTTTGCCAGAAGAGCTTCCAGGTTTAAAAGAAGAGTTAAGAGAGTTTGAAGAGCTGCTCAAATATACCAAGCAGCACCAAAAATATCGCGCTATTTATATTGACCCTTTTAAGCTGGCGATGCCACAGGAAAACTTGGAAGCCAAAGAAATTATCATTCAAGCGCTTAATGCACAAAACTATGATGTTGAAGTGAAGTCTTTGGGCGTAGGTGGATTAACAGGTGAGGGGGATTCACTTACGGTAACAGGTCATCCGGAAGATCCGAATTTAAAGTGTGAATGGAAGCCGGATCTTCAACGGATCATCATGTATCGTACTGATGGGAAAGTAACAGATGCTAATGATATGGAGTTCTGTAAATACACCTTGAAAGATAAGAAGACAGGAGCGAGTAGCTCGGGAATTTTAAAGGTTACTTTTGCCAATATTCAGCCCATTATCAAGAGTGATGTCTATGCCATTAGCCCTGATAAGTATCTCAGCGTAACTGTTAATCCTTTGGAAAATGACAGTGATGATGGGGATGGACCTGCGATTAATGGCAAACCGGCTTTTTATCGGAATAACGACGGGCTAGAAATTCCTATCCGGATTAAAATGCCGGCAGGAGTAAGTGTCAGTGCTGAACGTGAAGGTCCTTGCCCAGGTGATTATCAAGGTGAGAGATGCTATGGCGGCCAACTGACTTTTAAAGTGAAAAATAGTTTAAGTCAGGCAGATTATACGATTATATATAATATATTTGATGCCGATGGGCTGATGTCTGCTGATGCAGAGATTTTACTACGCAATACGCTGAAGAACACCAATAATACTTCTAGTGGTGGCGGCTCTTTCGGTATTTTCGGGCTGCTTGGCTTGGTTGGTTTAGTTGGCTATCGCCGCTGGAAGAAATAATCACAACCTTCTGATATTTTAAAAGCCTCTATTTAGAGGCTTTTAATATTCTTTAGATTTCAGTGAGAGCTGGGCTGAGTCAATTGCTGATATTTTTGAATATATTCTTCACGAATGGCCAGACGTTCTTCAGGTTTCGCCTTTTGCATCCGTAAACCTAACTCTTTACGTTCCTGGCTGCTCATCATTTGCCAGGTTTCACGCATTTTCTGTTTTTCAGTCTCAGGAAGCTGAGTAAACCAGTCTAGACGTTGCTGCAAATTAATTTGTTGCTGTTCCGGAATTTCCTTCAAGGCCTGATAGCGTTTAATCAAGGCCAGTTGTTCAGAATCAGACAGATCTTCCCAGGTATCATTGACCTGAGTATGCGCGTCCTTGGAAAAAATCCAGAAACGTTCAACCCCTGCAAAACTGGTTTGTAAAAAGCTAAATGCGCAGAACGCAATCGCTAATCTTTTAGCTGCCATGGGGAACCTTGTCCTCACCTAAAACCATTAGCATTTCTAAATCTTCCAGCATTTGTGGAGAGAGTTTGGGTACTGAAACAGTTTGGGTTTGTGGCTCATGCTGGGTAGCAATATTCGGTAAAACGATTACACCTGCAATTGCGGCTGCCAGAGCAAAACCAGACATTTTTAGAAATGCAAAACGTGAATGTTTAGATTCCTGAATTTCTTCAAGAACATGGTGCATCACCACCGGTTTGTCTTTATGGTGTTGTGCCAGTCCATCAAGTTTGGAAGTTACTTGCTTTAAGAAATCATCTTCTTTCATTCGGATGACCCTCCCAGATATGGATTTAAATGTGCTAAAGAGGCACGCAGTCCTTGAATAGCACGGTGATAATGAGTTTTTACACTTCCTTCACTGCAGTTCATAATTTGTGCCGTGGTATGAGTATCAAAGCCTTCCCAAGCTCTAAGCATAAATGCCTGTTGTTGACGTAACGGTAACTTGGCAATGGCCTCCTGAATTTCTTCAGCAGTAACCGCCTGATCCAAAAACTCGAGTGGGGATGGTGTTGATTCATCTACCAAATGATCGAATTCAATCTCATCGTCATCGAGGCTGACTTTTTTAAAAAAGGAAAATGGCTGGCGCCGACGCGCTTCTTTCCGGCGCCAATCCTGCAACTTGTTGTTAAGGATCGTATAAAACAGGGGATACCATTCTTCAGTGCTTTTTTCAGCATAGGATTTATGCAAGGCAATAAAGGCTTCCTGAACCAGATCCATGGCAATGCCATGCTGATCCTGAGTTGCACTTTCCATCATGACCAAAGCGCGACCAGTCACATCCTGCATGAAATTCTTTAAGCGAGACTCAGCGGTACTCTTTAGAATACTTGCCTCTTGTGACTGTAACGGTTTTGGTGCTAAATCCATAGAGATGGAAAACCCTGTCATTCGACACCCACCATTATTCCCAACTTTATATATATAACGCTGGGACTAATGATTTGGTTGACAATAAAACTTATTATTTTTGTAGTGTAATCTATTTTACAAATACACGGGTTGGAATTAAAACAATGTAACCTAAATACTCATTTAGATACGTTGACGGACCATTTCAAAGAAGCAGATTGACCCGGCAATCGCAACATTTAAGGATTCCTGTCCACCCGGTTGCGGAATAGCCACGGCTTCTGCATGTTGCAGGGCATAATCTGATACCCCTTGGCCTTCATTGCCTAGAATCCAGACACAGGCTTTACGCAGATCCTTGCTATACAGGTTGCTAGAACGATGTGAGCTGGTGACATACACTGGAATCTTGAAGTTTTGCAGTACCTCTTCCAGGGCAATATTTTCAAAAGTTTGCAAAGAAAAATGCGCGCCCATACCTGCACGTAGTACACGGGGTGACCAGAGTGAGGCTGAACCTTTGGTGCAAATTACCTGATCAATTCCGGCCGCGGCAGCAGAACGTAACAGGGTGCCGACATTGCCCGGGTCCTGCACATTTTCCAGAATCAGGGTGTCTGCCGTGTAGTCCAAGGTCTGACTTGAGCTTGGAATATCTACAATCGCCAGACAGGCCAGAGAAGTACCTAAGGTACTTAAATCTTTATAAAGTGATTCACCAATCACGAATACCACGCCTGAGTATTTTTTTAAAATCGTATCGAAATCAGGATGTTCCAAGGCGTGTTCAGTTGTGAAAATGGAGTTGATTTTTTTATTTTCATGTAACCATGCAAGACACAGGTGCGTACCTTCAAGCACGGTTTGCCCTTGTTTTTTACGATAAGAATTCTGCTCAATTAAACCACGCAGGTGTTTAATTTTAGGATTGTCTTTGGATTCAAGGAAGATGGTTGGCATAGGGAAAAGTCCACGGCAGTCGATCGGATCATCAACTGCCGTTTAAAAATTAATGATGGTAGCTGGTGACAAGCTCAACTTCGTTTTTTGAACCGATAATCACAGGCACGCGCTGATGCAAATCTGTGGGTTCGATTTCGAGAATGCGTACACGGCCCGTTGTTGATGTACCGCCTGCCTGTTCCATCAGCATGCTCATTGGATTGGCTTCGTACATTAAACGCAGACGGCCGGCTTTTTTAGGATCTTTCAGGTCGTATGGGTACATGAAAATCCCGCTGCGGCACAGAATACGGTGAATATCACCTACCATACAGGCCACCCAGCGCATATTAAAGTCTTTTTCACGTGGGCCAGTTTTGCCCGCGAGCAGTTCATCAATATAACGTTGTACCGGTTTTTCCCAGTGACGCTGATTTGAAGCATTGATTGCATATTCTTGGGTATCGGCTGCGACCTGAATATTTTCAGAAGTCAGTAAAAACTCCTGGCTTTCCGGATCAAAAGTAAAGAATACGGTACCGGTACCCACAGTCAGCGCCATCATGGTGGAAGGACCGTAGAGTACATAACCTGCTGCAACCTGATGTACACCAGCCTGCATGAAATCTTCCGCCTGAGTTACAGCATTTTTTGCAGGCAGAACCGAGAAAATAGTACCTACACACATATTGATGTCGATATTGCTTGAACCATCGAGTGGATCGAACAAGACCAGGTATTGACCATTTTCTTGTGCAGGCGTAAAGGTATCCAGTTCTTCCGAGGCCAGACCGCCGACATGTGGGTGCTGTTGCAAAGCATCAATCAGATAATCATTGGAAATGACATCCAGTTTCTTTTGCTCTTCGCCTTGAACGTTTTCAAGCTGGGCGCTTCCCAATATACCTGCTAAAGCACCTTTTTGCAGAAGTTGATCAATACGCTTACATGTATTCCCAATTGTTTCAATTACTTGTGCAAGTTCAGGTGTGAGGTTCCCGCTTTGTTGTTGTAAAAACTGGGATAAGGTGCGGTATGACATAAGAGAAAAGCTCCAAGACTTAAATCAGGAAAAAATGATCAAAACGATATGCGGCTACATTTTAGATGAGAACGCTTGAAAAGAACAATTAAACTGGGTTATTTGTTGTGATTTTGCCCTTGCAACTCTGCTGGAAAGTGCTATGTTGAAGGCAAAGGAAAAAGTTGTATATAGGAGCACAGAGATGACGGTATTAAAGTTTGATGCGACTCCGACGCCAGGAGAGGCAATTAATCTTGATGAGATTTCCGAAGACAAGATGAAAGAAGCCTGGAAGGATTATGAGGCTAAGCCTGAATATAAAAAATTCAATAAGCATGACATGATTGAATCGATGCAACCTGCTGAGGAAGAGCAGGGATGATCTCATCTTCAAATCTTCATGCAATAAAAAAGCACTCGATTGAGTGCTTTTTTATTGGGCTTAGAGTGTGGTAATGATTATTTCAACAATGGCGGAACGGCTTCGTAATTGATTTCAACACGGCGGTTTTCTTTCCAGGCACTTTCGTCATGGCCTGGATTCACCGGCATTTCTTTACCATAGCTGACCGCTTCCAGTTGGTTGGTATTGACACCAGTGGTGATCAGGAAGCTTTCAACCGCTTTAGCACGGCGTTCACCCAGTGCCATGTTGTATTCACGTGTACCGCGCTCATCTGTGTGACCGGTTAAAGCTACACGGGAGTTAGCATTGGCCATCAGGAACTGGGCATGGGCCTGAAGCGTGCGAATGTCGTCATTGCTGAGTTCGCTACTGTCATAGTTAAAGTGTACAACGCGCTTTGCAAGATAAGCCTTATTCTCAGCCGTCACCCCTTTGGATGATGCGCCAGCCATGTTTTGTGCACCTAATGCTGCATCTTCACTCAAGCCTTGAGTATTGACGGTCGTGCTACCGCTAGTATCCAGGTTGCCGGTCTGTACTTCAGCGGCAGGCTTGCGGCTTGCACAACCCGTCATCACTACGGCTGCTGCAAGTAAAGGAAGCGCAAATAATTTTACTTTGTTCATCTTCATCTCCATGAAGGTTGATTATGGGGTAAAGCATTTTTAAATATTAAACTGTTATTTGGGTGCCCAAGCCGGTTCACGAACTTCACCGGTTTCACTTGGTAAATTCATGCGAAAGCGGCCATCCAAGGTCATGATTGACAGCAGACCACGTGCGCCTTCGCGTGTGGCATAAACCACCATCTGGCCATTTGGTGAGAAGCTTGGCGATTCATCCAGACTGGTTGGGGTCAGAATATTGGTTACACCAGAATTTATATCCTGTACCGCTACTTTATAATTACTGCCGCTTGGGCGATGTACCAAGGCAAGCTTTTTCCCATCTGCACTTAAAGTTGCGCGAGCATTAAAGGCACCCCGAAAGGTTAAGCGTTTGGTGGTCTGGTTGACCAGGTCGTAACGGTAGATCTGCGGAGAACCCCCACGGTCTGATGTAAAGATAAAGGATTTGCCATCTGGTGCATAACGGGCTTCGGTATCAATTGAGCTATCATTGGTCATACGCTGTAACTGGCGTGTTTCCAGACTCATCTGATAGATTTCCGGATTACCGTGCATGGAGGCAGTAAACAGCATAGTTTTGCCATCTGGCGAGAAGCTTGGCGCGCCGTTTAAGCCACGGAAGCTGGCCAGTTTTTCACGTTGACCTGTAGCCAGTTCCTGTACATAAATAGCAGGGCGCTTGGTCTCAAAAGACACATAAGCAATTTTTTTCGCGTCCGGTGTCCAGGCTGGTGACAAAATCGGATCGCGTGAGGTCAAGATGGTCTTTGGCTGTTCACCGTCGGTATCGGCGATTTGCAGGGTATAACGCTGTTCCGGCGTGGCCGGGTTACGCAGCACATAGGCAATACGGCCGCTAAAGTCGCCTGCAATTCCTGTTAATGCCTGATAAATTGCATCACTGATCATATGCGCTGCCTGGCGGGTACGCGAGGCGGGAACAGTCAGTAATTCATTGAGTAAATATTGTCTTTTTTCAACATCATAGAGTTGATACTGGATGCTAAACGAACCATCAGGATTGGTTTTAGATGAACCCGTTACAACATAAGGTACGCCAGCAGATGCCCAAGCTTCTGCATTAGGGGTGTTGAGGGTCGCTGTCGCAGGCAGGTTTTTTGAAGCACTGGTAAATTTTCCAGAACGATTCAGGTCATTTTCTACAATCGGATAAATACTCTGGTCTTGACTAAAAGGCACGATGGCAATTTTAGGCGCCGCTTCAGGGGCTTTGGTAATTTCTCAGAAAAAAAAATTAGCATTGGCAGTTTTAATTCAATCTGCCCTAGTCTCAACCGCATTTGCCAGTGAGCAAAGCGAATCTAAAGGTTTTGTTGAAGATGCAGAAGGTTCTGTTCTGTTCCGTACGG